>CASDXH010000011.1 GCA_949285105.1 uncultured Mycoplasma sp.
CAAGAAAATATTTAAAATAAAAAAACTCTCAACTTATATTTTAAAGCCGAGAGTTTAATGTAACATTGAAGTGTTGCACTTCACATGTCAGTTAGGGAACAATCACACAAAGATATATTACATATTACTAGTGTGATTGTTTTTTATTTTTGTAATATGATATATTTTTAATGAAAATTGTTTAATGATTTTATTAATTATTTTTAATTATTATCTTGGTAATATATAAATCTTTTTTGATAAAATATTTAGGTTTAATGTGGACATATACATTTAAATTAATTGAAATGGGGGAATTATATGGAGCTATTGAATAGCAAGACAAAAATTCTTGTTGTTACTGGAGGTGTTTTTTCATCACTTGGTAAAGGGATTGCTTGTAGTAGTATTGGTGCACTTTTAAAACATATTGGTTTTAATGTACTAAATATGAAATTTGATCCCTATTTAAATATCGATGCTGGTACTATGTCACCATATCAACATGGTGAGGTTTTTGTAACTTGAGATGGTAAAGAAACAGATCTTGATATTGGTAATTATGAAAGATTTTTAAACACTAATTTACCAAGTGGATCAAACATTACTTCAGGGAAAATTTATTCTGATGTATTAATGAGTGAAAGAGATGGAAAATACCTTGGTAAAACTATCCAAGTAATTCCACACATTACAAATGAAATTAATGCATCAATTATTGCAATGGCTAATAATTATAAACCAGACTTTTTAGTTGTTGAAGTTGGTGGTACTGTTGGAGATATTGAATCTATTCCTTTCTTAGAAGCTTGTAGACAACTTAGAGCAAAATATGAAAACCAAGTTTTAATGTTACATACAGTTCCAATCATTGAAATGCTAACTTCAAAAGAAGAAAAAACAAAACCACTACAACATTCAGTTAAAGAATTAATGAGTCTAGGTATTACACCAAACTTATTATTAATTAGAAGCAAGAACCAAGTAAGTGAACACAATAAAGAGAAAATAAGTTTAATTTGTGGAATTAATGTTAACAATATCTTTACCCTACCAAATCAAGATAACATCTATTTTTTACCAGAATACTTATTAGAACAAAACCTACATAATGTTATTTTAAGTAAGCTTGGAATGGATCAAATAAATGTTGGCGATCTTGGAGAATGAACAAGTTTCACTATGAAAATCAAAAGTAGAAAAAACTATAAATGTAGAGTTGCTGTAATTGGTAAGTATACAGATGTAAGTGATGCTTATTCTTCAATTGTTAGTAGTTTAGAAATTGCTGCATATTATGCTAATAGCGAAATTAAAATTGATTTAATTAATTCTGAAAACATTAATAGTAATAATGTTGACTCATTAAGCAATTATGATGGGATTTTAATTCCTGGTGGTTTTGGTAATAGAGGAATTGAAGGTAAAGTTTTATCAATTAAATATGCTAGAGAAAACAATATTCCTTTATTTGGAATTTGTTTAGGAATGCAACTTGCTTGTATTGAGTTTGCAAGAAATGTATTAAACCTACATGATGCTAATAGTTATGAAATGGATGAAAATACAGAACACCCAATATTTTTAATTCTTGAAGGAAAATACAAAGACAAAAATCTTGGTGGAACTTTAAGACTTGGTAATTATGATTGTCACATAGTAGAAAACACTAAAGCTTATGAAAGTTATCAAAAAGAAAATGTCATTGAAAGACATAGACATAGATATGAATTTAACAATGATTACAGAGCTATGTTTGAAGAAAAAGGTATAATCTTTAGTGGAATTAATTTAGAAAATAACTTAGTTGAAATAATCGAGTTAGCAAATCATAAATTCTTTATTGGAACACAATTTCATCCTGAATTTACAACTAAAACATTATCACCAAATCCATTATTTTTAAGTTTTATAGATGCTAGTAAATATTCTAAAATAAATGATTAAAAACTATGGAAAATAAAAATAATGTAATCAATTGGTTTCCGGGACACATGCAAAAATCTATGAGATTGTTTTCAGAAGAAATCAAGAACATAGATTTTTTTATTGAGGTTATTGATGCAAGAGCAATTAAACAATCTTCAAACTATGAGTTAAACCAATTATTTAATAACAAAATTAAAATAACAGTTGCTGTTAAAAGTGATTTGGTTGATGTTAAAAAATATAGTAAGTTATATCCAGATATAATCTTTATCTCAATTCATAATAAAAGTTATCGCAGTAAAATTATTAATGAAATTAAAAACAAGTGTTCTCAGAAGATAAATTCATTAATAAAAAAAGGTTATGTAAATTATCAATTATTTGGTATGGTTATAGGACTACCAAATGTTGGTAAATCTTCTTTAATTAATTTCATCTTAAATAAAAAACATTTAGTTGTACAAAATAAACCTGGGGTTACAAGAAAAAAACAATGAACTAAAGTTACAGATAATATTATGTTATTAGATACACCAGGTGTTTTTTTTAAAAAGGTTGAAAGCTTTGATGTTGGTTGTATTTTAACTATGATTAAAACAGTTAACTTTGAAGTAGTTGATCAATATGAAGTTCTTAAAAATTTCTATTTTTATATAAACAATAAATATGACAATTTGTTAAACAAACATTTTGATATTTTAGAGAATGTTGATGACTTTGATTTTTTCATCAACAAGCTTTGTGAAAAAAAGAAGTTTTTTAATGAAAAAAATATTTATGACATGCACAGATGTTTTTTGTACTTATACAATTTTTTGGATGATAATAAAGATATGGGGATTGATTTTAATTAGGGAAGGAATAAGAAAGTATGAAAGAAAAAATTCAAAGATTGGTTTCTAAATATCTGCCTGATGTAATAAAACATAGAAGATATATTCACCAAAACCCAGAACTTGGTTTTCAAGAACATAATACTACAAAATACATTAAAGAAGTATTAGAGAGTTATGGTTTTAGTAATCTAAAATATGCTGTAGAAAAATCTAAGACAGGAATCTATTTTGACATTGATTCAAACAAACCCGGAAAGACTGTAATGTTTAGAGCAGACATTGATGCTTTATCATTAACAGAATTATCAGATTTAGAATACAAATCTAAAAATCCTAATGTTGCTCACATGTGTGGTCATGATGGACATACTGCTAATTTATTAGGTGTTGCTGCAATTCTTAATGAAATGAAAGATGATTTTAAAGGAAAGGTTAGAATCTTATTTCAACCAGCAGAAGAAGGACCAGATCCTGGTGGTGCATATGAAATTATGCAGGAAGGAAAAGTGCTTGATGGTGTTGATAATGCTTTTGGTTTACACACTTATGGTGCTGGAGATTTTGGAAAAGTTTATTTTAAAAAAGGTGATTTGTATTCATCATTCATTGATTTTAAAATAACTATTAAATCAGTTGGAGGACACTGTTCTGAACCTCATAAATGTGCTGATCCTGTATTTATTGCATCTAAATTAGTAGTTGATTTTCAACCACTAATCTCAAGATTAAAAGAACCAAATAAAGGTGCTGTTTTAGCTGTTGGTACACTACACGCTGGTTCTAGTGAAAATGTTATTCCAGTATCAGCTGAAATGAGTGGAACTATTAGGGTGTTTGATATTGAATTTGGAAGAAAGGTTGTTGAATCAATTAAACAACTAGTTAGATCAACATGTTCTATTTATGGTGCTGAATTCGATTGACACTTCTATGAGGGATATCCGCCATTAAATAATGACAAAGCTTTAACTGAATTTGCTATGAGCGAAACTAAAAAACTTATAGGAAGTGAAAACGTTAAAGAAGTTGATACTCCAAAGTATGGTGTTGAAGACTTTTCATACTATGCCCAAAAAGTACCATCATGTTATTTCCAAGTTGGGATTCATAAAGCTAATGAACCAGAACCATTACACCATTCAGGAAAATTTAAATGAGATGATTCTGTTTTAGCTGTAAGTATGGGTGTTTCAGTTAATTTATTAATAAAATATTTAAACTCAAACTAGTTATAGATTTTATAAGTATGTTTTGCATACTTATTTTTATTTCTCCTTATTTTTAGTTTTATGAATCAATATTTGTGTTATAAGATAAACCAAATTTTTATATTAAATATCTTAGGAAAGGTTATAAAATTTATATTGTTTTATTTTTTAAATAAGTTTATTGAAATAAAACAACTTTATAATATAATACTTTCTAGATTGTTTTTTTCTAGTTAGGTAAGGAGAATAAATGGACAAATTATTAATTATTGAGTCACCAAATAAAATTAAAACTCTAACTAAATATTTAGACAACCAGTATAAAATCATTGCGACTATTGGGCATATCAGAGATTTGTCTTCTTTTGGCATGGGTTTTGATAAAGATACTTTTGAACCAAAATGAATTGTACCAAAACCAAAAGGATTAATTAAAAATGAAACTCCTAAAGAGGAAATTATAAAGGAAATAAAAAAGCTTGCTTCTAAAGCAAAAGAAATATATCTAGCAACCGACCCTGATAGGGAAGGAGAAGCTATTGCTTGACATGTTTTTGAAGTTCTTGATGATAAAGATAAACAAAAATGTAAAAGAATTACTTTCAACGAAATTACAAAGAATGCAATTATTGATTCTTTTAACTATAAAAGAGATATTGATCTAAACTGAGTTCAATCTCAATTTGCAAGAAGAATTACTGATAGACTTATTGGATTTAGATTATCTAAACTAATGCAAATTAAATTAAAAGCAGAATCAGCTGGTAGAGTGCAATCTGTTGCTTTAAAATTCATTGAAGATAGAGAAAAAGAAATTGCAGCTTTTTCTCCAGATTACTGATGAACTATTGATGTTGTATTACAAGATAAAAATGAATTAATCTTAAAAGAAGTTAATAAAGATATTAAAGATGTTAATGTATATGAAAAACCTTTTAGTACTGGAATTAATTTTAAAGATGAACAAAGCGCTAATTCAATTTTTAATAACTTGTCAAAAGAATATAAGATTATAGAAATAGAAGATCCATCATACAGTAGTTTATCTTCAAAACCAGTTTATAAAACTTCTACTTTACAACAAGATGCTATTAATAAATTAAATTGAAACTCTAAAAAAACTACATTAGTAGCACAAAGACTTTATGAAGGTGTTGATATTGATGGTAACCCAATGGCTTTAATATCATATCCAAGAACAGATAGTACAAGACTTAGTGAGAGTTTTGTAAAAAGTGCAAGGGAATTTATTGCTAAACAATATGGTGAAAATTATTTAGGTAAAGAACCAAGTGCTGAACAACCTAAAGTTAAGCAAGGTGCTAATGTACAAGATGCCCATGAAGGGATAAGACCAATTGATCCATTCATCACTCCAGATTCTTTAAAAGGAAAACTTGAAAAAGATGATCTTGCTTTATATAAACTAATTTGAAGCAGAACTATTGCTTCTTTAATGGCAAATGCTAAATTCAAAAAGATTACTATTTGATTAGAAAATAATAATAACAAATTTTACACTTTCTCAAGAGAATGTGAATTTGATGGGTTTAGAAAAGTATATGTAGATTATGAAGATAAAGATGATGATAAATTAATTGATTTATCAAGTTATAAAGTTGGAACAATCTTAAAAGAAGAAACTAAAAAAGTAAGTGATCACCAAACAACTCCACCACCAAGATATACTCAAGCCACTTTAATTGCTGATCTTGAAAAAGCAGGTGTTGGAAGACCTTCAACATATAGTAGTATGGCTAACGTTGCTTTAGATAGGGGTTATGCTGAACTTGATAAGCGTTCATTTGTGATGACTAAGGATGGAAAGATTGTTATTGAACAATTAGAAAAATTCTTCCCTAATGTAATTAATAAAGACTTTACAAAAACTATGGAAGAACACTTAGATAAGATTGCAAATGGTGAAGAAGAATGAAAGAAATGACTTCAAGAATTTGCTCCATCATTTAATAGTGAAGTTGATAATGCTTATGAAGCGATGGAAAAAGTTGAGGATGAAAAAGTTGGTAGAAACTGTCCTGAATGTGACAAACCTTTAGTTATTAAAAAAGCTAGAAAAGGCGGAAATAAATTTATTGGATGTTCTGGATGACCTGATTGTAAACATGTTGAACCTTTAGAAAAACCAGAAGTTGTACCATACAAATGTCCTGAATGTAATTCTGATCTATTAATGAGAAAAGCAAGAAAAGGAAATTCTAAATTTGTTGGTTGTTTATCATGACCAAAATGTAACTACATTATTGGTGATAAACAATATGAAAAATGAATTAAAGAAAACCCAGATCAACCTTTACCAAATAAAGCTAAACTTGAAGAAATGAAAAAGGGTGGAACAATTGCTAAACTAATAACTAGAAAAGCATAGTTTTTAAACTTATAGCAAAATGCTATAAGTTTTTTATTTTTAAAATATTTTTTATTTACATAATAAAATTAATGTGTATTGTATTAAATGGAGGCTAATAAAATTATGAGTTTTATTAACAAGTCAAAAAAGGAAATAGTTTATACTGATAATGTTTTTCCGTCTTTTAATTTAGCAAATCAAGCTAGAGAAAAATATGGAGCTAAAAAAGTTATAGATGCAACTGTTGGTACTTTATATGATGAAAATAAAAAGATTGTTTCATTTAATACTGTTTTCAATTGCTTCAATAAAGATGTAGCAGATGAAGTTAAATCATCATATACCCCACAACTTGATGGTGGTAATGATTTTGCAGAAATCACTAAAAAGATTTTATTTTTAAATTATGATTTTTTATATGAATCTAAAGTTGTTGGAACTTCTGGGGGAACAGGTGCTTTATTTTTAGGCTTAAATACATTACTTGATAGTGATGATTGTATTATTATGCCAACTCTTAAATGAGAGCCAATTAAATTAATGGCGCAAGAAAATAATTTAAAAGTTTATGAATTTGAGTTATTTAATAATAAAAATGAATTTGATGTTACTAATTTAATTAATGCTGTAAACTATGCTGTAAACAAGCATAAAAAAATTTGTATTTATTTAAATGATCCACTTCACAATCCAACTTCTCATTCAATGACTTATTATGAATGAAAAAAGCTTATAGATTGTTTAAATGAATTGTCTAGAAATAAAAAGATTGTAGTTATTAATGATGTTGCCTATATTGAATATGCTAAAGATGTACAACAAGCAAAACAATATATGAACCTATTAAAAAACATTGATAAAAACATTGTTTGACTATTCTGTGTGAGTTATTCTAAAACTTTAAGTTTTTATGGAATGAGACTTGGTGCTGTTGTTATTTATAATAAAAATCAGACTCTTGTAGATGATATCTACAATAGTTTTAAAACTAGATGTAGAAGTTTATGGGGTAGTGTTAACCATGGTGCAATTGAATCGTTGGTTAAACTATACAATAAAAATTTTGACTCCTACTTACAAGAAAAACAAAAATATATAGATCTTTTAGAAAAGAGATTTAAAACATTTAATTACCATGCTAATAGAGTTGGTTTAGAAGTATTTCCAAATGATAACCAAGGATTTTTTCTAACAATTCCAGGATATATAAAAAATAATAAGTTATTACATCAGAAGCTAATGGATAACAATATTTTCACTGTCTTATATAAACAAGGAATAAGAATTGCTATCTGTAGTTTAAATATTAATGAATGTGAGAATTTACCAGTAAAAATTAAAGCAATTATTGATGAGGTTAAAAGAGATGAAAACAAATAAGTTTTATAAGTATGAAGATATTATACTAATTAACTATTCAAGATTATTTCCTAAAAATGAAATTGATATTTTAAAAAGCGAAGCTTTTACTACTATTCTTAATGATTATTATTCTTATTTAAAAAAATACAAACCTGTACTTTTTAATTACCTTGTACAAAATAAAAAGTTATCAAAAAAAACTGTAATTAAAAACTATAGTTCTTTTTTGTTAAGTTGTCTTATTAATGATTTCAAACAAGTTAATTCTTGTTATACAAAAAATGAATCTTTATGTTTAGAACTATTTGAAAACCTTTATAACTTCTATAGGAAAAAACTTAGAATTGGATTTATTTATCAACCATCATATTCTGTAAATGGTGGAATGAACTTTATTGATGTTGATAATAACTTTAATAAACTAATGCTTTCTTTTTATAGAAATATTGAAGAAAAGATCCAAGGTAAATCAAATGTTATTTACCGTCAATTAAATGCTGGTACAAACGGTTGTGCTATTATCTCTTTTGTTAAATGAGATAATAGTGAATTTGAATTTTTACAAAAGATTAATTTTATTACTTCTTTAATGTTAAGAACACCATTATTTTTAAAAACAAATTCAAATAAAAGAATTGGTAATTTTAAAGAAACACAAGTTAATATTTACCAATCTTTTAAAGCTAATGAAAACATTGATAACTGATTATGTTATCCAATCAAAATAAACTCTAATTTGGGATTTATTTATTTTCATAGAGATTTTGTTTTTAATGCAATTGGTTTATCTAATTTATTTGAAATAGCTAAAGTTGAAGAATATGAAAATAAAAAACCAGACCTAATTTTATTTTTTGGAATGAATGATACTAGCTTAAACAATAGTTATTATTATGATGAAGATTCACAAATATATTTTGGATGTATTGCTCATCAAAAACATAATGATTATTTTGGTTATATGAAAAAAATGGTTTTAACTTTACATAACCTTTCAAATATTCAAAAGAATGTTTTACCAGTTCATGGTTCAATGATTACAATTAAACTTAAAAATAAAAAACCTAAAAACATTGTCTTTATGGGAGATTCTGGTACTGGTAAAAGTGAAACAATCGAAATGTTAAATATCATTGGCAAAAACAAAATTCAAAAAATGGATGTTATCTTTGATGACATGGGAAGCTTTGAAGAAAGTAAAAATACAATAATTGCTTCTGGTACAGAAACTGGAGCGTTTTTAAGACTTGATGATCTTGAAAAAGAAACACAATTTAAAAATATTGATAGAAGTATTTTCTATAATGCTGATAAAAACCTTAATGCAAGAGTTATCATCCCTGTAAACACTTTTGAAAACATTTCAAAAAAATATGAAGTTGATATGTTTTTATATGCTAATAATTATGATGACAAAACTGGAATTGAAAAGTTTAATTCAATACAAGCAGCTAAACAAGTATTTTGTGAAGGAAAAAGATTTGCAATTGGAACAACAAACGAGATTGGAATAACAAAAAGTTTTTTTGCTAATCCGTTTGGTTGTGTTCAAAAACAAAGTGAAACTGAAACTATTATTGATAATGTTTTTGAAAAACTTTTTGACAACAATATTTATGTTGGGCAAATCTTTACAAAACTTGGAATTAAAAATGACAACAACAAGGGTCTTAAAGAGTCAGCTAAACTATTATTAAAATTAATTGAAAAGCTTTAATTTAAGCTGTTTACAAAACTACTAAAACTTATCTAAGAAGTTATTATTTATTGGGATGATGAATCAATTGTTTCAATAAATAATTACTTTTATTTCAAAGACATTTTAAAATTTGTATTCTTATTAAAAGTTTATCAAGTATCATTTAATAGTTATCGAGTTGGAGAAGGATATGAAAAAAATATTATTAGGAAGTCATGTTGGTTTTAAAGCAAAAGATTATTTAGTTGGAAGTGTGAATGAAACAATAGAATACAACGCTAATTGTTTAATGGTTTTCACTGGACCGCCACAAAACTTTAATAGAAAAGAAATAGATCAAGATGTTGTAAAAAAAGCTCATGATTTAATGAAGAGTAATGCTATTGAAAAATCTAATTTAATTGTTCATGCTCCATATCTTATAAATCTTTGTTCTCCAAAACCTGAAACTAGAAAACTTGGTTTAGATAAACTTATTATGGAAGTAAACAGAACTTATGAAATAGGTTCTGACAAAATTGTTTTACACCCAGGAAGTTGTCTAACGCTTGATAGAAAAGAAGCAATTAAATTAATTGCTGAAGGAATTAATAAAACTTTTGAAAAAACTAAAAATGATGTCATTATTTGTGTTGAAACAATGGCTGGTAAAGGAACAGAAATTGGAATTACATTTCAAGAACTTAAAGACATTATTGATCTGGTTGAAAACAAAAAAAGGATTGCTGTTTGTTTAGATACTTGCCACATTCATGAAGCTGGATATGATATTTCAAATCCAGATAAGATTCTAGATGAGTTTGATCAAATTATTGGGCTAGAATATTTAAAAGTAATTCATTTAAATGATTCTAAAAATGAGCGTGGTGCTAGAAAAGACAGACACGAAAATATTGGATATGGAAAAATTGGGTTTGACGTCTTAGCAAGTTGAGTACATAATGAAAGAATTGCTGATGTTCCAAAAATTTTAGAAACTCCATATCGTAATGACAAACCAATATATAAAACTGAAATCCAAAATTTAATAAATAAAAAATTTACTTCAGTGGATTAGTTTATGTCACATAATGATAAATATATTAAAAAACTAAATGATCAACAATACAGAATGACAAAAAGCCGTGTGGAGATTTTAAATTGTTTAAATGATGATTTTCACAGTCATTCAATTCAAGATATTGTAAATCATATTAAATCAAGAAACAAAACAATTAATACAGCAAGTGTTTACAACACAATTGATCTTTTAATAAAAGAAGGATTAGTAGACATATATGCAAACTATGAATCTAAAAATCAACTTTACGAAATTGTAGACAAAAATAATTTGCACATTCATATTAATTGTCTTGAACAAAAAAAGAGTATTAAAGAAAAATTACCAGAATCTGTTAAGAAAGAATTAATTCAAATTTTGGATAAACATAATTTAGATTTTAATAATATTAAAATTGAAATATTGGCTAAACCTAAAGGTTAATAATTGTAATATTGGTGCATTTATATGTATCAATATTATTTTATTATTAGATTAAGTTGTTCAACAAATTATTTTATTTAAATCTATAATTAAAAGGATTGCTTTAAGGAGAAAATTATGTCAATGAGTGTTGCTTTTTACCGTAAATATCGTCCTAAATCTTTTAGTGATGTAGAAGGACAATCTTTTGTTATTCAAACATTAAAAAATACTGTAATGACTAACAAGGTAGGACACGCTTATATATTATCTGGTCCTAGAGGGATAGGTAAAACTTCTATTGCAAAAATTTTTGCCAAAGCAATAAACTGTACTAATTCTCAAGCTGGGGATTGTTGTAACAATTGTCCTAGCTGCAAACTAATTGATATGAATCAAACAATGGATGTTGTTGAAATGGATGCTGCAAGTAATAATGGGGTAAATGAAGTTAGATCAATAATTGAAAATATCTCATATTTACCAGCTGATTTGTTTAAAAAGATTTATATAATTGATGAAGCTCATATGTTAACTACAGGTGCTTGAAATGCATTTTTAAAAACATTAGAAGAACCACCAAAACATTCTGTATTTATATTTGCGACTACAGAACCTCACAAGTTTCCTTTAACAATTATGTCTAGATGTCAAAGATTTAATTTATCAAAATTAAATAATTTTGAAATAATTACTACAATTAAAAAAACTTGTGAAAATGAAGGTATTAAAATTGATGATGAGTCTTTAAAAAAACTTACAATTTTAGCTGATGGTTCTGCAAGAGATGCTTTAACTTTTTTAAACCAGTTAGATATCTATACTAATTCAAATATTACATCAAAGGATGTGAATGAAGTTTTTGGACTTGTAGATTTAGAAGAAAGAATCGAATTAATAAAAAACATTGTTAATTCTCAATATGAAAAAATATTAAACAGCATAGATAATTATGAAGCAAAAGGTGTTAACTTTTTTCAATTAGCAAAAGATGTTATTGAAATTCTTTTTGACAAACTGATATATGAAAAAACAAAGAATGAAAAGCTTTTAAAAGTACTATCAAAAGTAAATGTAGACTTTATTAACATTCAGCCTAAGTTTCTAATTAAATTTATAGAACTTTGACAAGATGCTTTATATAAGATGAAATATGATTCAGATCAAAAGTTTTATTTTGAGCTAACTTCTCTTTCAGCATCTAAGATATTTGATTTTGACAACTTCATTAATGTTAACGATGTTAAATCAAACTTAAGTGAAAATAAAAATAATATTGATCAAATTAGAAAACAAGTTGATAACAAAAGCACTGTTGTTGAAACTCAAACAATAAATAATAAAGAAGTTCAATTTAAACAAGTAGCTTTAGAAGATGTGTTTAGCAAAAAAGTCATTGGAAATAAAAACAATCAAGAAACTCAATCTAACACTAAACTACAAGAAGAACATAAAAAAGAAAAACAAGAAGTAATAGAGATAAAACCAAAAGTAGAAATTGAACAAGAAACTAAACTCGAATCTGAAACTAAATCTAAAAACAAAGCAAAAGAAGAAGAACAAAAAGCAAAAGCTGAAGCTAAAACAAAAGACAAAAAATGAAAACAACAAGAAATTCTAGTTGATGAAAAGTTAGATGAATTAAATAACTTTGAAAACAACAAGGATAATAAAAAGGTTTCAATTCTTGATGCATTACTTAATAAATCATTTAAAACCAATAACTATAAACTATCACAAGTAAAACATAACTTCAATGCTCAAACTAAAGTTAAACCTGAAACAATAGTTGATGCAAATGAAATTAGTGAACATGAACTTAAACATAATTTCAAAGATGAAAAAAATGATAATAAAGCAAGCAAAAAAAATAAAAATAATAATATTTCACAAGCAAGTTCAGAGCCAAATTTATTCACTTTAGATTTTGGTGATAATAGTGATAATGATTATCTTGTTCAACCCAAAGTTGAATTAAAACAAGAAGAAATTAAATCACCAACTAAAAAAGAAGACAAGCAACAAATATCAAAACAAAAAGAAGAAAAACAGCAAAATAATTCTGATGATAAAAAAACTGAAATCAAAGATGAATTAGATTTAGAATTAGAAAAAAAGTTAAAGATATTAAGTAGCGGTGTGGATAGAGAAAAGTTATTCTTCCAAATTGCTGATAATAAAAACAATGATAACAAAACAAAAGCATCACAAGTTTTAGATAAAATAAAAAAATCTGTAACAATCAATGCTGATGATATTTATTTTAAAGAAGCCAAAAATATTTTATTAACTTCAAACAATGGAATGATTCTATTATTTGAAAATGAAGTGAGTGCTAAGAACTTAAATGTTGTTTCAATGAACCCTAAATTTTTAGTTTATTTAAAAAACACATTCGGTAAAATTTATAGGGTTATTGGTATGACAATAGAAACTGCTTCTGATTTAACAGAAAAATATAAACAACATTTAAAAACAAAAAAGAAATTAAATGATGTAGAAATAAATGATCTAATAGATAAAGCAAATAAATCTAATACTACTATGAAAGATTTAGCTATTAGTATATTAGGCGATGAGATAGAAGAGGAGTAGAAGTTATGAATATTCAAAAAATGATGGCTGAAGCAAAAAAGCTTCAAGCAAATATGGAAAAGAAACTTAAAGAGTTTGATGAAAAAGAATTTGAATTCAACTACAAAAAATATATAAATGTAAAACTTAAAGGAAGTTTACAAATAATTTCAATAGACATCGATAAACAACTAGTTGATCCAGAAGACAAAAACATTTTAGAAGAAATGGTTTGTGAAGCAATTAATGAGGCTATTGAAAATGTTAGTAAGGAAAAAGATAAAATAACAAACATATCAATCCCTGGACTTCCATTCTAAAATATGAAAGTTAAAGAGTATGAATATTTAATTGATGCACTAAAATCTTTACCAACAGTTTCAACTAAAAGTGCAAACCGTATTGCTAATCATTTAATTAATAGTGATAAAGAATATTTTAATGAATTAGTTAACCGTATGATTGAAGCTAAGACAAGAATAAGATTTTGTCAGTACTGTAACAATATGGTGGTAAATAGTTTTAGTTGTGACATATGTAAAAATACTGAAAGACATAACCGTAAGCTGTGTATTGTAAGTTCGATTGATGATTTATATAAAATAGAATCTTCAGAATCTTTTTATGGAACTTATTTTATTTTAAAAAGTGAGCTTGATTATAAAAATAAAGAGTCTGTAAAAAATATGAACTTAGAACAATTAGAACAAACTATTAATAACTTTAATATTAATGAAATACTAATTGCAACAAATATGACAACTAATGGAGAACTTACAGCTAAATACATTAAGAACTATTTAACTCAAAAAAACTTTAACATTGAGTTCTTTAGATTAGCGTTAGGTATTCCACTTAATGCATCAATAGATTATATTGATTGAGAGTCTTTAAAATTCTCAATTAAAAACAAAACTAAAATGGAGTAACTAAAAAGGGATGCATCAATTGCATCCCTTTGTTGAATAAATAAAAATAGACACCACACACAAAAGTTAAAACTTAGTGCTGCTCCATTTCTGGCCTGACACGATTCGCCACTAATGTTGTGATGTCTTTATTATTATATATAAAAATGAAAAATATTTGAATATAAAAAATTGAATCTTAAAAAATTTGTTTTTAAAAAAACTTGATTTTGTTTTGATATATGTATATTAATAAACTATAATAAATTAAAATAAAAATAAGGTATAGTAATGATTCACAACAAAGATTGCATATTTTGTAAGATTATTAGAGGAGAAATTTCTTCTAAATTAATCGCTGAGAATCAAAAAGCTTTAGCTTTTATGGACATAGATCCAGTAAGTGATGGTCATATTTTAGTTATTCCAAAAGAACACTATCAAGATTTTAGTTCTTGTGATGATGAGTACTTAGTATCTGTAATGTTATTAGCAAAACAAATAGTTAAAAAACTTAATAATAGTAAATTAAATCCATGAGGAATTAATTATTTAAGTAATGAAAAAGATATTGCAGGTCAAATAGTAAAGCACTTTCATCTTCACATTATTCCAAAGTATGCAAAAAACGAAGGTTTCATATTAGAAAATGCGATTGATAAATCAAAAAGATATCTTGATGATATCAATTTAGTTTTTGAAAAAATTGCTAAATCTAAATATACAATTAAATAGTATTTTGAGTTTGTTGAGGTGTAACAATGAAGATAAAAAATTTTAATAAATCTAAGTTATTTTCACTATTAGGTGCTGGAATATTAGCTACAAGTTCTACACTTATTTTAGCCTCTTGTAGTTCTGAAAGACAGAATCTAATCAACCAATCTATTTTAACTAATGGTTTAGGAAAATTTACTGATGACATTGATTTAAAAACAATGTCAGCTTCATTGCTAAAAAACAATGCAACAGCTCAAACAAACTTTGCAGATGCAGCTGCTGGTACTTTTGCATATAAATGAGTTCAAAATATAGCAGTAAATGATGTGAGAGTTAAAACTGCATTAAATACTAAAATTGATCTTGTTAATAAAACATATGATGATACATTAAATGATTACAAAGACAAGTATGGGAAAAATTTTGACATTTATTTCCAACAAGAATTTTTGGATAAAAATGGTGGAACTGAAGAATCATATAAACAATTTGAATTACATAAATGAGCTAAACAATATTTAATTGATAATGTTTTTGCAACAGATGTTTATGTTAAGTTAATGAAAAATAGTATGCCAGTTACTGGTGGTAGTTTAAACACTAGTGAACTTAAAAAGATTTTTAATGAATCTAATGGAATGAATTACAGTTTTGCTTTCCAAGCAGATACTGATAGTGATTATGCTCAAAAAGAATATGCTTTTTTTCAACAATATATTTATGATCAATGAGTACAATATGCTAATCCATTTTTAATCAATAACATTCTTTGAAAATATGGGCAACCATCATCTGGTTCTACTTTATCTGATTACTATTTAATGTCTACAGCTCCAGGTGATGATAATGGTTCTGGAGGAGAAGATGGTTCTGGTGGTGGAGATAATGGATCTTCTGGTGGTACAACTAAACAATCTTCTGCAACAACTTATAACTCTAATATCTCAACTTATGAAGAAGGAACTGAAGGTGGAGATGGAGGAACAACTACTCCATCAACTTCAACAGGTAGTTATATCTACCCATACTTTTCAAGTACTATTCCTACAGGTAACAACACTACTTCAACAGTTAAGAAATATCAAGACTTTGTTACTTTAGCTACAAAAACAAGTAATAGTCAACAAACTCAAAAAACTATTAATAATAATCTTGAAGACACTAATGGTTTAAAGAAAAATTTATCTCAATATTCAGATGATCATGCTTCTTCTCTTATGTTAGTTAAAAATGGAACTTCTTATAGTGATTTAAGTAGTATACAATTAGCTGCTGCTTCTTCATTTATGTTATATAAGGATGCAATGATTAATGGCAACAGAGGTGTTACAAAAGCTAGTGAGACTAATCCTATAACAAAGAAAAATAATATTAGTAAAGCTATTGCTACAACTTGAGACTCGGTTAATATTGATCCAATAACTGATGAGTTTATTTGAAGTAATGGAACATCAACGAGCACTCCAGGTTCTTCTATGGCAACTGCTTCTAATAATGCTGCTTTTACAAATGCTAATGCTAAAGTTGTTTTATCTTCTAAACTAGTTAATGAAATTATTTCTTCTAAAAACCTATCTTCTTATATAGGAAATTCATTAACATCTGTTGATGGGTTTTTGCCATCAAATTTAAATGATTTTATTTTTATAAGAGATAATGATGGAGTGAGGGCTGTTTCAATTGAAGGTGGAGCTTATATAAACAAAGGTAAAACACTTCAAGATGTTAAAAAAAGAGCTAGTAATGTTGTCTTATTCCATTATATGAATAATCTAAATGGAAATGATGATGCTTCTATTGGTTCAGTTTCTATAGATTTAAAAGGTGAACTATCAGGATTTTTGAGCCACAACTTTAATTACTTAATTTTTGAATATGCAAAAAGTATGAATACTTTTGGAACAAATAAATTGGCAAACAATGCTGTTGTTGAAAGTATTCCAAAAATTGAAACTGTATTTACAGATAATAGTGAAAAAACTTTAATTGAAAACTTGGTTAAATATAATTTTGAATCTTCTATTTCTAATAGAAGACAAGACTATAGACAAAAAATGTATGAGAGCAAATCTACATATAATGCTAATTATGATATTGATGCTAAAAAGAATGGTTTAGCTGCTACTTGAATTTATGGTCTTAAGTCAAATTCAGGAATTTATGATTATGAATTAATTGACACTGTACCAACAGCTTATCCATACAATACAAGTAGTGGAAGTAAAAAAACTTTTGAATCAAGTGTTGATAGTTTTACTAATTCTTTAATGAATCAAACTTCACCATTCAGTGGGTATAAATATAGTCAATACGTTTATTCTAATAATAGTGAAATGAACTTTGTTCTTATGAATGCTGATGACTCATCGCTTTCAACGGTTACTAGAAACAGTATTTTCAAAAATAATTGAAAAAGTCTTTATGATCAAACAACATATGGTTATAAAGGATTTAATGAAGGAACTAAAACTACCACTGATGCAAATACATTAAATGGATATGTTGATAATGCTGTAAATAACTATTTCTTCTCAACGGTGTTTGATAACTTAACTGCAGGTAAATGATTAAGATATAATGAACTTTCAAAATCAGATACTTCAAAGAATGGTAAGCAAACTAGTGAACAAACTTTTAGTGCTGATTCACTTAGAACATATAGAAAGAATTTATGATTAGAAAATATTAAAAACAAAAATGATTTAGGTTCATTTAACTCATTATTAACTCTTTATGCAACAATTAGTTATTTAGCTCAAGATAACTTTAAAGAATTTATAAATTATCTTCAAACAAAAGTTTCTTTTGGTAAAGATGCTTATATTACTTGAACTAATTCAATTAATGAATCTATATACCTTGAAAATAATCAATCAGCTCAAACTAAAGTTGGTAATACAAATGGAAATTTATTAGAGCAAAAAAATCTTTTAAGTTCAATGCATATTTATCAAAATGTTGAGAATGGATATTTCTCAGGATATATAGGTAATAGTTTAATAAATGGAAATGGTGGAAGTACATCTCCTGTTTCTCCAAGTGTTAAAATAGGTGATAAAACTACATCAACAAATAATGAAATTAAAGATAACACTAAAGATTCGTTATTTAATATAGGTTCTAATTATTACAAAATTTCTAATGGAATGTTAGGTTTTGATGGAATTCAAACTTCTGATTCAAATACTCTTCCTACAACAATTCAACAAATTTTATTTACTAAACCAACAAACTATAACCCAGATAAAAAAGGTTTATTCTATTCATTCAAAGATAGAAATGGTTTAAAAACTTATATTAATAATATTGTAAGTAAAACGCAGTTAGATGATTTAGTAGATTTAATTGATGCAAGAACAGGTCAAGATATATCAGAAATTAAAGATGACATTTATGATCTAAATGAAAAGAAACAGGCTTTATTAAACCTGGTAGATAACACTACTAGAACATCGATAATAACTGATGAAATGTTCAACCCAAGAGATGGAATACAAACAAAAGAAAAACAAGCTAATGTGTTTCCAACATCTAAAGCTGAAGCAACTACTAATACAAACAACTTAATTGAAAATGCAGAAGTAGCAAGTGCAAAAGTAAAATATGCAGCAAATGTTATTCAATTAAATTACAATGATGTTTCTTCGTATGAAACACTTTCAACAAGAATTATGAATAGTAAAGCAACAGGTGATACTACTAACCAAACTAAAGTTACTCAAAATAATGGAGCAGATGAAGTAATTATGAATTTACTTGTATATGCTGCAGTTAATGAAACGTCTCTACAAAATTATGTAGTTTCAAAATTAAGTGAACAAAACAAAGTTAATGTATATGATGTAAAACTTCATAATGGATTAGGAGTAGATTGAGTCAAAAATTGAAAAGAATAATTTTGTTGTTAATATAGAACTAAAGAAAGGCTAATATATGAAAAAGGTAAGAAACTTAAAGAAAAGATTATTTTTAATAGGTGGAACTGTTGCCAGTTTAATAATTCCATTAGTTTTAACATCATGTTCTGATAATTTAAATAATGTATTAAATAATAGTATCATATCAAACAATGGTACAAACTTTTCAAATAGCCTTTCATTAAAAGACATTACAATTAAGGCTTTACACAACAATCCAACACAAACTGAAATCATGGATAAAGCTGCTAGTAAAATGGCGCTTGATTGATTTAAGAGATTATCAACAACAGGTAATGCTACTTTTAGAAATTTATATAATGACCAAGTTAAAAAAGTTAACGACGATTACAATTCTAAATTAGATCAATATAAAAAAGATTATCCTAAATCTTGAAGCGCAAGATTTCAGCAAGATGTTTTAGATCCAAAAGGTGGAACTGAATCATCTTATAAAGAATCACAAATGCTTGATTGAGCAAAAACGGAAATTCAGTCTAAACTTTTTGATAAGAGTTATTTAACTCTTATTGATAATAAAACCGGAAACGCTGTTCAAGATGTTACTCCACAACAACTATTAGATATTTTATTAAATGATAATAATGGTACTTCTTCAAGAAACAACATGACTGGTTATAGTTTTGGATTTGCTTCTAAAATTTCACAATCTATAGTTGATACTGTTGCAGATAAAGAATATTCTAAATTTCAAAAATTTGTTTTTGATCAATGAGCACAATATTCTAATCCATATGTTATCAACATGTCACTATGAAAATATACAACACCAGAAGGTGGTATTAGTACTGTTTATAGCGCTGCTCCACAATCAAGTTCAGGTGGAGATAATAATGGTTCTAATGATGGAACAAACACTATGCAAGCTTCTACTCGTGAGGGAGAAGATAATGGAAGTGGTGATGGATCAAATGATGGTGGTGGCTCTACAACTACTACTTCTGGAACTTATGCTTTCCCTTATTTTAAAAGTCAAAATGATGCAGACAATGAACCAAGTACTACTATTGGAAAATTTAATGCTTTTATAAATGCAAGTAAAACAGACACTAACTTTAAAGAAAAAACTACTGGTTCTATGAATGGTGGTACTGGTAATGGAATGAATAATGCATCTTCATTAGGACTTAAAAAGATTCCTAAAATATATACAGATGATAGTTCAACTTTTATATTAGCTAAAAACTCATCTATCTTTAATGATTTATATATTGAGTTTGCAGCTGCAAGTTCATACCTTTACTCAATGGTTGGAGATGGTACAACTAATGTTACATCGATTCAAACTTCTGCAAGTGGTTCTAGTGGATCATCAACAAATACAATAAGTACTACTATTGGTAAAATGCTTGATTTACCAAGTAATGGTGGCAGCACTGGTAGTAATGGATCTAATAAAGATAACCCACTTGATTTAATAACTAGACAATTTGTTTCTAAAACAAGTTTTAATACTGTAACTTCTGGTAGTATGGGTTCAAAAGTTGCAACAACATCCACAAATAAATTTAATGAATCACATTTATCAAAAGATTTTGTTAATGAATTAATCAATTCTAGTGGAGAACTTTCTTCTTTAAGAAATAATGACTTATATTCAATTGATTCATTTATGATTTCTGATAGTCATCTTAATGAATACATGTTATTAAGAAACCAAGCAGGAGTTCATGCTATATCAATTGATGGTTGAGACTATATTAAAAAAGCAACTGATAAATTAACTGCTAATAAGAGAGCAGCTAATGTTGTTTTATATAGATACTTCCAAAATAAATTGGGAATTGATAGTGACGTTGATATAACTGATATAAATAATGAGTTATCAACTTTCTTTAAAGATAACTTTAGTTATTTAGTTTATACATATGCAAATAAAACTTTTAGTGAGATTAATACACAAACAAATTCAACTTCTTTAAAAATAACTACTTCATCTAAAGCTTCTTCAAATGCTGATGAGAAGAATAATAATTTTGATACAGATGAAAATAAGCAAAGTTTATTCAATATGAATAGTGTAACAACAGACCAAAATTTAAAAGATCTATTATCATCATTAAACAGTTATTTATTTGATTTATCAAAATATACTTTTGTAGATGACTATAATAAGAAAATGGTTGATGCAAAAAGAGCATATTCTAAAAACTATGGTGCTAATGCAAAAACAAATGGTTTAGCTTCACCTTGAGTTTACGCAACAAGTGCAAATGACAAATCAAACTACTATTTTGATATTACAAAACAATCTGAATTAGTTGCAAATCCTTTTGATAGACCACAGCAATCAACTTCAAAAGCAGATCAAGATAATAATAAAAGTGCTTATCAAAAATTAGAAGAAAGTATAACAAAATATGTTAATGCAGCTAACTTGACGACAGGACTAAATAGTGATTTTGAAGGATTTAGATATAGTCAATATGTTTACTCTGATAATTGATTAATTAATTACGGATTAATTAAATTTGGTACAGATGGTGATTCTTTATCATTTACTCAAAAAGAAAAGATCTTAAAAGAATACACTAGTGACATTTACAATTATGATCAATTAACTTTTAAAGTTTATGATTCAACTGGTAATACAAAATTAATGTTAAATGATGCTAGTGCAGATTTAAACAGTGGATTAAGCAATTACTTCTTTAGTAATACGTTTACAGCTGATTCATTAAATTGATATGAGTGAGACAAATTCACAAATCAAAATACAATTTCTTCAAAAGCTACTAGTAATACAACTTTTGATAAAGATAATCTTAGAAAGTATTGAAAATATTTATGGATAGAAAAAACTAGAGTACAAAATAGTTCAAGTGGTTTAGAATACAATAATCTTTATACAATTGTAGCAACAGCAAAATATCTTTTAGAAGATAATGGCAGAAACTTTATTAATTATATAAACACTATTATTCCATACGGTGCAGATGCTTATATAACATGACAAAATTCTCAAAATACATTATTACAACAAACAAACCAAGCAACTGTAAAAGATCTTGTTGGTGCTAGCAAAATTTCTCAAAACATCAATAATAGTTATTTCTCAGACTATGTTGGAAATTCATCATCAACAACTGCTGGTCAATCTAGGTTAGCAGATGCTGCTACAACTAATGATGGTATTTTATTAAATAATAAAGGTTCATTATTTAATGATGAATCAAACTATTATAAAGTTGTTGGTGATAGTTTAGGATTCATGGGAATTCAAACAAGTACTTCAAATAGTTTATCTCCAGTTATCTCTTCTAGATTATTTATTAATCAAAAAGAAAATAATGCTAGTGGTAATGGAATCTTATATGGATATGAAAGTAAAGAAAAACTTTCAGCATATATAAATACACTTGGTTCTACATCACAAGTTGTATCTATAGCAAATAATCTAAAAGCTAAAATACCTTCACTTAATGTTTCTAAGATAATAAGTGATGAAACAAATTTAAATGAGAAAAAAGATTTATTATCAAAACTTGTTACAACAAATGGTAATATACCAGAAACCTACTTCCAAGAAAGAAATGGTTATATTGGAAATGGTGGTAATGGTACAGGAACTGGAACAGGTACAATCAATACAACTATGAATGTAACTCCAATTCCAGATGTTGCAAATGGAAACAATGCAATAGAGTATGGAGCAAAAGTTATCCAACTTAATTCAAAAGACATAAATGGTATGAATGGTAGCAATGGTATATCAAACCTTGTGACTACTATAAGTTCAAAAATTCAAAAAATAAATGGAACAATAACTCAAGATCAAACAACTAATAATATGGAAGATCAAGCAAAAGATATTGTCTATAACTTATTAATAAATGCTGCAACAAACCCTAATGTTCAACAAATGGCAATGAACTCAATTCTTGCTACTAGAAAAGTAAATGTTAATGATATAAGATTAAATAATCAATTAGGAGCAGATTGAGTAAATAACTGAATTTACAAACCTAATTCAACTAATTAAAAAATAAATAATATACAGGAGACATAATATGAAAAAACAAGTTAACAATAAAAAACTAAGATTAATGAAGGTTTTATCTAGTGCTTTCTTTTTATCTGCTCCTGCTATATTATTAGCATCTTGTGCTTCTGTTAATAAAGAATTAGTTGAAAACTCAATTTCAAAAAGCGATGGTTCATTGTTTGCTACTGGATACAATATTAAAAAAGTAGCAACTGAAGCTTTAAAATCAGATGCTGGTCAAAAAGCATATCAAGAATATGTAACTTCAAATCTTGCATTACAGTGATTTAAAGAACTAGCTAAAACAGATCCTCAAACAAAAAGAGATCTTGATAACGAAATTAAAAATATAGATGATACATATAATAGTAATGTTGATTCTTATAAAAAAAGTAATGGTGCTGACTGAGAATTAAAATTCCAACAAGAATTTTTAGATGTTAATGGTGGTACAGAACAAGCTTATAAAGAAAAACAATTATTATCATGAGCTAAAACTAGACTAGCTAGTGAATTATTTACTTCAGATTATTCTGCTTTATTAAACTCTAACAATCAAGTTGTTAGAAGCAACGCTGAATCTGATTTACTTAAAGGATTAACAGGAGAATATCATTTTGGATTTAGTTCAGATACTAAATTAATTGCTCAAAATAAAAATTCAGACCCAGCATATGCTGATTTTCAACAATTCATTTATGACAAGTGAATTGAAGTTGAAAACCCATTTGTTGTAAATATGTCATTATGAAAATATGGTTCACCAGGTACTGATGGACTAAAATCTTTATATAACTTAGATGCTGGTTCTACACTTACTACTGGTACATATGAATACCCTTACTTTAATAACTCTGGAGAAACTTCTACAAATTATGGAACTATAAGTAAATTCACAAATTTTGTTAATGCAGCTAAAACTAGTGGAATGTCAACTAATAGTTCAAGTGGTAATTTCTTATCAAAGGATGCAACTAAAAATAAACTAGGAATTAGAGAAATTGGTAAGAACTTTACAGATGATTCAGCTACTTTAATTCTTGCTAAAAATGGATCTATATATAATGATTTATATATTGAATTTGCTGCTGCAAGTTCTTATCTGTTTGGTGAACTAGCAAATAGTACAACTGCTTCTAGTCAAAACACAACAACAAATAAAATGGATAAAGATATTGTTGTTAAAAGAGAAAATGGATTAGATTCAATTACAAGTAATTTTGTTTATAAAGTAAATAACACTTCATCTATGGGAAAAGATAGAACATCTACTACTAAGATGACTAACCCAACAAATATTAATGGAATCATAAAATATTCAAATAACTTAGTATCTGAAATAGTTAATAAGAATGGTACTTTGAAAAATCTTGTAATGAATAATGGTACAGTTTATTCAATTGATTCATTTAGAGGAACAAGTACTGACAAATTAAATGATTTCATGTTCATTAGAGATCAAGCTGGTGTTCACGCTGTTGGTATTGAAGCATCAAAATATATTAAAGATGGATATGCTAATGGACAACCTGCTGGAAAAGCTGATAATACAGCTAATAATACAAAAACATATAAACAACGTGCTGGTGATGTAGTATTTTATTATTCAAAATTAAAAAACTCAGATGAAGATTTAACTTATGGTATGTCAATTGATCTTAAATCTGAATTAAGTACTTTCTATTCTAATAATACAGATTGATTAATTTATGAATATGCTAAGCACTTAATGGGTAATGATCAAAGTGGTGTAGGAAGTATACAGAATTTACCTTCAGTTAAAATGTTTGATTTAAATGATCAAGAGATGAAAAACCTATTAGGTAATAATTATGTTACACTTGCTGATAAATTAATAGAATATCAGTTCTTAATTGGTAAAGTTGATAGAGTAAAAGATTACCAAGCCAAAATGTATGATGCTAAATCTAAGTTCTCTATAAACAATGGTTCTAATACAAGAAAAAATGGATTTGCTTCTGGTTGAGTATATGAAAAAGTAAAAAGTGATTCATCTACTTTAAATAGCAATTTAGCAACAACTCCACAACAAAATAAAAATCTTGTAAAAAACCCTAATTTCTTTGATGTAACTTATGCTTCTTATGTCGATGGGACTTATGGACTATTTGATAATAATGGTGCTAAAAAAACATTGATGACAGCAGTTGATAGCTATATGAGTAGTTTAAATGTAACAAGTCAATCAAGTTCATTTTCTGGATATAAGTATAGTCAATATATTTATAGTGATAATAATGCATTAAACTCTGTTTTATTGGCTTTTGGTTCAGATAGTAACTCACTATCAAACACAATTAAAAATGATATATTAAAAAATTATATTGGTGAAAATGATTTTGATTTTGACAAACTTGAATTTAAATCAACTAGTAAGTTAATAACTGATTTAGAAAATGGTACTAATAATGATGTTATGAAAACTGGTAATAACGGAGTTAAAGGAATAAATAGCGCTTTAAGTAATATGTATTACAATACTTCATTTGATGGATTAACTGATAAATGAGGTCAATACATTTCTTCAACAAATAATGGACAAACTCCAGCTACTAATACAGAACAAACTGCTTTCCCAATCAATCAAGCACAATTAGATACTTATAGAAATCAATTATTTAAAAATTCTTTAAGTGTTGATAATGCTACTACAAGTAGTAGTTACCTATCTTTATATACGATGTTAGCAACTGCTAAATATTTATTACAAGATAATGCTAAAGAATTTATTAACTACTTAATGACTAAAGTAACTGTTGGAGAGAATGCATATATCACATGATATGGATCACAAAATAAAAACCTACAAATTAATGGTTTAAACAAAACAACTGTTAAAGATTTATTATCTGCTACATCTAACCTAATGATGAATGTTAGTAACTCTAAAGAATCAGCTTACTATGGGTTGACTTATTCTACAAGTGCAACTGCATCTAAACCTAGTAAAACTTCTAATAGTGAAGGAACAGGAAGTAATGGAGATACAATTTCATTAGATAAAAACAACTCTAATTCATTATTTGGAGTATCATCTACTTACTATACAGTCGTTCAAGGAATGACTGGGTTTATGGGATTAATCAATCAAAACGATAGTTCATCATTAGATGATTCTATTAGTGAAAGGTTATTCACTAATCCTACATTAGATAATGCAAACAGTGTTGGTTTATTACATAGCTTTGGTGATTCTAAAGAAGATTTATTAAATACTATAGATTCATATACTTTATCAAGTGAGGTTAACAATCTTGCTAACCAACTAAAGAAATATCTACCTATGATTCAATTTGAAAGTGTCATTAATATTTCTGATAATAGTTTAATGTCTAAAAAAGATGCTCTTAAAAACTTGATAAACAATAATTACCAAGAAGAAAATGCTATGCCCGGTTCAAAAGAAACAAAACCAATTACTAAAGCAATGTTTGAACAAAGAAAAGGTTATGTTGGTAAAACTCCAACTACAAGTGGTGGTGGAGGAGCTGGAGGTTTTAAAACACAATTAGCTGATACACAGCAAAATACAAATGATAATTTTCAAGTTACTGATTCACCAGTTTCATCAACTCAATCTGGTGCATATGTTTATCAAATAAATACTAATGACTTAAAAGATTGATCTAGTTTGAAAATGGCTGTAGGTAACAATACTGAAGTGTTGTACAACTTATTAATTGTTGCAGCAAAAGATACAGGACAACAAGATAGAGCATTAAGCTCAATCTTGACTACAAATAAAGTTCAAGTGTTTGATACAAGATTAAATACACAACTTGGTCCTAAATGAGCAAGTAACTGAAAATAGTAGATTAACAAAGTTAATTTATTATTTTTTTTATTTACCTTTATTTCTAAAAGATGAAAAAATATTTATATTATAATAATTTTATTCATAGGAGTAATTTTATAGAAGTATGAACAAATATGCTAAATATATAGATCACACATGTTTATCTCCAGATGCGTCTGAGGACAAAATTATTAAATTATGTGATGAAGCTAAACAATATGGATTTTTTTCTGTTTGTGTAAATCCAGCGTACATAAGCTTAGCTAAAAAAGAATTATCAAATAGCGATGTTAAAGTGTGTGGAGTTATTGGGTTTCCACTAGGACAAAATACAACCTCATCAAAAGTATTTGAAACAAAAGATGCTATTAGTTTAGGTGCTAATGAAATTGATATGGTAATTAATATTTCTAAATTAAAAAATAAAGATGTTGATTATTGTGTATCTGAAATTAATGAAATAAAAAAAGCATGTGGTAACAACATATTAAAAGTTATTGTTGAAACATGTTTGTTAACAGAACAAGAAAAAGAATTAGCTTGCCAAATAATTTTAAAAAGTAATGCCGACTTTATTAAAACATCAACAGGTTTTTCTACAGGTGGTGCCACTATAGAAGATGTTAGTTTATTTAAAAAAATTATAAGTGATAAGAAATTAATTAAGGCAGCAGGTGGTATTAAAAATAGTGATGATCTAATTAAAATGATAAATGCTGGTGCTGATAGAATTGGAACATCTCGTGGTGTTTTGTTAATGACAAATAAAGAAGATAATTCAAATAAGTATTAAAATCAAGATTCTTATATAAGAATCTTTTTTATTTTGTAGGAGAATTTATCAATTAAAATATAGATATTGTAAAAAAGGAAATTTATGCAGACACTTGGATTAGTAATAATACCTTTGTTATTTATTTTTAATTCTATAGGGATTGGTAAATTGATATCAAAACATAAAATATCAATTAATAATCCAACAATGTTCTGTGCTGGTTTTTTTGTTTTTATTTCAATAATTAGTTTAGTTTCAATTCCTTTTTTAATTGTTGGCGAAATTATATACGCTTATCCTTATATAATTCTTACTGTTCAAGTTTTATTACTATTACTCTATATCTATAATTGGAAGTTATTTGTATTTTCTATATTTGTTAATTGAAATAAGGTTCTAAGTTTTCTTTTGGTATTGGTTTTATCGCTTGGATATTATTTAATCTTTGTGGTGTTTAACTTAAGTCCTTTATCAAGTTATTTTTCTAATGATTATTCTTATTTGTTAAGTGGCAATGCTAATGTTTTTTCTATTTTTAGAAATATGTTTTTAGATTATATTTTTAAATTATTTAATTTAACAACAGTTGATAACATCGAAGGTTTTTATAAATACTCTTTTGGTGTTGTAATTGTTTTATTAAATACTTGTGCTATTTTATCAATAGTTAAAATTAGAAATTACTTTTATCCTTTTAGATTCATAGGAACTTTATTTTTAAGTTTTGTAGTAAGTTTTTTTGTTTTTAATAATTTAGACTCAATTAAAAGTTTTGTATCAATATTATTAATTGTTTTAATATTAGCAATAGATTTACTAGTTTCAAACAGTACTAATAAAAGTTTTGAACGTAAATATTTATTACTGAATACTGGAATTTTTACCATTGTGTTTTTAAATACAAATTTTGCTTTTTATGCTGGAATTATTTTTGTTTTCTTTTTCTTAACTTCTTATTGTAAAAATATTTCGTTTGCAGCAGATAACATCATTAGAATATTTTTATATCTTATTTTTATAAGTGGAATATTTTTTATAAATATTGAACTTATAGTTACCTTAATTTTATTTGGGGTGTTTATAGTACTGTTTTCCTTCTATTTTGTATTTAGAAAAAATAGCGAAAAATATTATGAACTTATTTGAAAGTTTGAGGTATTTTTTAAAGATAAGATAAGATACTTTTTATTTTTTATTCTTTTTGTTTTTGTTTTAGTTTATGTAATCTTAATATTGCAATCTAAAGTTGTTATAAATATTTCAAATGTTGCTATTGTTACAGTTGATAAAGATAAACCTTTAGCTAAAAGTATAAATATTTCTTTCTGAATATTTTATACATTGGTTTTAGTTTATGGGATCTTGTATTCATTTATTAAAATTAAAAAGATAGATAGAAGCCAATCTTCTTTATTGATCGTTTCATATATTGCTTTGTTTTTTTATAATCCTTTATTTATAAATCTATTAGAACAAATAATGTCATTATCAAATTATCTTGTATTTGACTTTAAAGTTTATTACCTAATTTTAATCTTAATTGTATACTTAAGTTTTTATAAAAACGTAGTTAAAATAGATTACAATAATTCAAGATATTTGGTTAAAAACGACTTTAAATATTTAGACATTAAAAAGAAATTGAAATTATGCTTTATGTCAAATTACGCTATTCTTACTTATTTTAGCTTAATGACATTTGTAATTTTTGCAATTTCAGTTGCTTCTATATCAATTTAATTTAGGAGTTGCAATGAACAAAGAAGATATCAAAAAAGAAATTGACCTTTTAAAACAAAATTTAAAACAATGAGAATATGAATACTATGGACTTGAAAGTCCTACAGTAAGTGATTATGAATATGATCAAGCATTAAAAAAACTTATTGCACTTGAAACATCTTTTCCAGAATTTAAAACTGATGATTCACCTTCTAATCGTGTCGGGGGATATATATCTGAAAAGTTTAGTAAGCTTAAACATAAATATCCAATGCTATCATTATCAAATGCTTTTGACGAAAATGATCTTATAAAATTTGATGCTGATATTAAAAAAGAGCTTAATGTAAAAGAAGTTGAATATGTTGTTGAACCAAAGATTGATGGATTAAGTATTTCATTAATTTATAAAGATGGAAAACTTCAACAAGCAATTACTAGAGGTGATGGGGTAATTGGTGAAGATGTAACAGCTAATGTCAAAACTATTAAAACTATTCCTTTAACAATTGATTACCAACAAGAAATTGAAGTAAGAGGAGAAATCTTTTTAACTAAAGCAGATTTTTTAAAAATCAACAATGACAAAAACATTACTAAAAAATTTGCTAATGCAAGAAATGCTGCAAGTGGTTCTTTAAGAAATCTTGATACTTCAGTTACAGCCTCTAGAAATTTAACTGGTTATTTTTACTATGTACCAAATTCTAGACAGCTTAATATTAGTAAACAATATGATGTTTTGAGTTGATTATCAAATCATAAAATTTTAACTTCTAAAGATATTGTGAAAGTTAAAAATATCCACGAAGTGCTTGAACGTGTAAAAGAACTTACAAAGTTAAGAGAAACTTTTAAATATGATATTGATGGAATTGTAATTAAAGTCAATAACATTGATTGATATGAAGAAATTGGTTACACTTCAAAATTTCCTAAGTGAGCTATAGCTTATAAATTCCCAGCAAACATTAAAACATCAACACTTAACTCAATTGATGTAACAGTTGGTAGAACAGGAAGAATTAATTTCATAGCCAATATTACACCTATTGAACTTGATGGTTCGATTATTTCAAAAGCAACTTTACATAATGCAGAATATATTTTAGAAAAAGATATAAGAATTAATGATGTTGTAGAAATTTATAAAGCTGGGGATATTATCCCAAAAATTATTAGACCAATTCAAGAAGAAAGAAAAGCAAATAGTGTTGAATGAAAACCACCATTACATTGTCCTTGTTGTAGAAGTGCTCTAGTTAAATTTGAGAATGAAATTGATCAATATTGTATCAACATTAACTGTGAAGACAAAATCATTCAGCAAATATCTCACTTCTGTAGTCGTGATGCAATGAATGTTGATGGTTTATCAGAAGCTATTATAGAAAAGTTTTATAAGAATAATTTGATAAAGGATATAGCAGATTTATATGAAATAAAAAATAAGAAAGAATCTATATTAAATCTTGATCTTTTGATTAAAGAAAAAGCATTTAACAATATTGTAAATGCTATTGAAAAAACTAAAGAGAATTCTTTAGAAAAGTTAATATTTGGATTAGGGATAAGACACGTTGGTTTTAATGTGGCAAAACTTATTTCAAAACGTTTCAAAAGTATTAATGGAATAATTAATGCTTCAGTTGAAGATATATTAGCAATTGGTGAAGTTGGAGAAAAAATAGCTATTTCAATTACTAATTGATTTAATGATGTTGATAACATTAAAACAATCAAAAGACTTAAAGATTATGGTGTTAACTTTGAGTACATAAATGAATATGCTGATATTATTGTATCCAAAGAAAATGAGAAGTATAAAAACAAATCTTTTGTTATCACTGGTTCATTTGAAAAAAATAGAAATGAAATTAAAAATATTTTAGAAAGTGTATACCATGCAAAAGTTACTTCTTCAGTTACTAAAAATACAGATTATCTAATTATAGGTAATTCACCAACTTTAAACAAAATTGAAAAAGCTAAAAGTTTAAATATTCCTATAATTGAAAAACCTTTCTGAAATGACTAGTAAATTAATAAAAATTAATTTATATTCTTTAAATAAGTATTTTCACTTTTTATAATAACCATATCTAATAAAAACATAAGGAATTAATATGAGAGTAGATAAGCATATAGAAAGAGTTTTAGTTACACATAACAAAATAATAAAAAGTATTAATAAATGTGCTAACTGATTAAATGAAAAGTTCAAAGATGAAAGTGTAGTACTTGTTGGAATATTAAAAGGTTGTACGCCCTTTGTTGGTCATTTATTACCAAAACTTAATATTGATGTTGTATTAGATTTTATTTCTGTTTCTTCATACTCAAGTGGTACAAAACAAGATGAAGATATAAAAGTTAAAAATTTAATGGTTGATGTTAAAGGTAAAAATATTATTGTTGCAGATGATGTTATTGATAGTGGTAGAACTTTAAAAGCTGTTAAAGATATCTTTGTTTCTTGTGGTGCAAAAAGTGTTACATTAATAACACTTGTAGATAAAAAAGAAGGAAGAAAAATAGAGTTTGATGCTGACTATTCTTGTCTATCTCTTCCAAATGAATGAATTGTTGGATGAGGATTTGACATGAAAGAATCATTCAGAAACCTTCCCTATATTGGAGTTCTAAAAAAAGAATACCAAGAATAAAATAAAAGTATGTGTCACTAAAAAAGTGGTACATATTTTTTATGCCCACTAAAGTATTAAAACAGATAATGTATAAATAATTGTGGAAACTCCTTACAGGTAAAATATAAGTAAGGAGTTTTTATTATGTCTAAAAAAAATAATGTTGATCCTAAAATAGCA
>CASDXH010000012.1 GCA_949285105.1 uncultured Mycoplasma sp.
ATTGATTTCACAAAAATGTTTGCTGAGTTTTTAACTCAAGAACATGATTATTATCAAAAAGTATCTGTTTTAAATAACAATAAAGAAATCACAGATGATTTAGTTTATCATAATGATCTTTATATTAACAATGTACCATTTAATTGAAGTATAACCATTAATAAAGAATTTAAAGAAAAAGTTAAAAAAAATTCTGAAAGAAAAATTCTTGATACTTATAGTGTAAAAACAAGCGATCAAAAAGATGTAACAATAAATATTTATGAGCTAACTAATAAATTAAATCAAGAAGAATTGGGTGCTGAACTTATTAAAGACTATGATAAGGTATTTAAAAATAAACAATACAAACCATTCATTATGTTAGATCAAATATCTAATTTTGATGATAGAACACTAGTTGTTCCTTTAAGTGTGAAGTCTTTTTTTGGTTCTTCTTATGTAAACATAGATTTAAAATTATCAAATTACGCTTTTACTGTAAGTGCTTATTTACCTTTTAAAACATATAATAGTAATCATCAGTTTACTGATTATCTAAAATCACAAACTGGAACGTATTTGAAAGCTGGTGTTAAATACCTGTTTGTAAACGAAACTTTCTATAATGATTGAATAGTTTAATACCATTAAAAATTTAATTATTATATATTAACCATTTTAACCTTTATGCTTATTTATCATTATTATTTTCTTTTATTTGTTTATTTTTATTTGCTAATTTTTCAACGATGCAAAACTAAAATAATAAGTGTGAGAATAGACATCTAAATTGATATTTTGTTACCTCAATAGTAAAAGAAATAAGTATATCAGTTTTAATAAAAAGTATTATAATATTTTAATAAATTAATCACTTGGGCTCCCTTGTGATTAATTTATTATTTTATGTATATAATTTGGGGGAATAATGATAAAGCTATTAAAGTTTTTAAAAGGTAAAGACTTATGATTAACTTTTATTAGTTTTATTTTAACTATTTTGCAAGTTGTTGCAGATGTTGTTCAACCGTTTTTATTATTTGAAGTTCTAAATCCTAATGTGACATTAATTAAGGTTTTAAAACTTGGCGGTATAATGCTTGCTGCTGCAATTTTTGGTTTTATATGTGGAACCATATCCACATATACTACAGCAAGAGTTGGGGTAAGACTTGGAAGTCATATTAGGGTTAGTGCGTTTAAGCACATTCAATCTTTAACATTTAAAGAGATTGATCATTTTACAACGCCATCGTTAATTACAAGAATAACTAACGATATTATGTTTTTTCAAAACACATTAATCTTATCTTTAAGAATAGTATTGAGATCTTCGCTTTTATTCTTTGGGGGATTGATTGCAATATTTGTTTTAGGAGATCAAATTAACCTATATTGAATAGGATTTATTTTCCTAGCAATTGTAGTAGTTTTAATTTCTATAATTTCTCTTATCTTCTATATTGCTATCCCTTACTTTAAAAAGCAATTAAAGTTAATGGATAAAACTAATGGGGTAATGAGAGAAAACTTACTCGGTGTAAGAGTTGTTAAAGCTTTTAACTTACAAAAAGAACAAATTGAAAAATTTGATTCACAAAATAGTAAATTAACAAAGACAGCAACTATTGCTGGTAGATGAATTGTTACTATTATTCCTATCATTTTCTTTCTTGTACAAATATCAACAGTTTTAATTGTTGTATCTATTGGCGCATCAAAAGATGTGGTTAGTTTACAAAGTAGTGCAATAATTGCTTCTATTATTCAAATCTCATCACTTGTTGTATTAGGTTTAATTTTAATGGTTACAGTGTTATTAAACATTGCATATACAAAAGCATCTTATGACAGAATTAATGAAATCTTTGATGCTAAACCTTCAATTATAAGAAATACATCAAACAATATGATTGAAACTTCTCACGTTAAATTTAATGACGTAAGTTTTAAATACTTTACAAATGAAGAAACAGAGTATGCTTTAAGAAATATTTCCTTTGAAGCTAAACCTGGTGAAATGATTGGAATCATTGGACCAACAGGTAGCGGCAAAACAACTTTAGTAAATCTAATTACTAGAATGTATGATGTTACAAATGGGCAAGTGCTTATTTCAAATAAAGATGTAAGAGAAATTAACTATAATTCTTTAAGAGATAGTATTGGTGTATCACCTCAAAAGAGTTTATTATTTTCAGGTACTATTGCAACAAACCTTAAATATGGTAAAGAAAATGCAACAGAACAAGAAATGGTTGAAGCTTGTGAGTTTGCACAAGCTATGGAATTTGTTAACTCTAAAGAGGGTAGATTTGATGCTGTTGTAGAACAGAGAGGAACAAATTTATCTGGTGGGCAAAAACAAAGAATTTCAATTGCTAGAGCTTTAATTAAAAAACCCAAGATCTTAATTCTTGATGACTCAACAAGTGCACTAGATACAATTACTGAAGCAAAAGTTCAAGATGCTATTAGAAAGTATAAAAACACAACTATCTTCTTAATTGGACAAAGAATTAGTGCTATATCTAAAGCTGATAAAATAATAGTTCTAGAAAAAGGAAAAATGGTGGGTTATGGTAATCACAATAACCTAATGAAAAATTGTGAACTATATAAAGAAATAGCAATGTCTCAAGGAGGTGTTAAGTAACATGAAAATGAATGTTAATACTTCAAAACAACAAACTTCTGTTGCAACACCTGCTCCAATTAAAAAACAATCAAGTTTATGAATTGCTATTAAACTTTGTTACAAGTATATAAAGTTTTCAAAGAAAGCTTTTTGAATTGCTTTTTTATCTTCAACAATATCAACAATTTGTAATGTACTTGTAATCATTGGTGTAGGATATCTTAGTACAGTTTTACAAAATTATTTATCTAATGAAGTTGCATGAGTTACACTTATATCATTTTCTGTATTAGTGCTAGTTGGTTTTTTTCTAAATGCTTTTACTAACTTCATTATGAATTTTTTTATAACCTATGTAGCACAACGAATAGGTTATTATTTGAGAATGGATTTATTTAATAAATTGCAAATGCTTAAGTTGCAATACTATGATACTCATGAGAGTGGTGATATTATGAGTATTCTTATTAATGACGTTTTTAACTTAGTTATTTTCATTTCTCAAAACTTTGGACAATTGATGTTTGGTTTTACAACATTAGTTGGGATGATTATTTTAATGTTCTTTATTTCACCATATATGGCCCTTATTGTTATCGCTTGTCTTCCAATCTTGTTATTATATATTTGATTCTTATCAAGAAAATCAATTCCAGCTTTTTATAGACAACAAAAAGAACTTGGTAGAATGAATGGATATATTGAAGAGATTATTTCTGGACAAAACGTTGTAAATTTATTTAGTCAAGAAAAAAATACTGAAGCACAATTTGAAAGAATTAATGCCACTTTAAATAAAGAAGCTGAAAAAGCTCAAAGTATGAGTGGAATTATGATTCCTTGAATGAACTTTATTAATACCTTTTTGATTATTGTTGTTATTGTAATAGGTATGGTGTTTATTACAACTAAAACTCCATTTGGTAGTGATCTATTTCAAAAGATCGATTATTCACAACCTAATGATGTAGTTTTAGAAAAAGGAATTGCTTTAATTACATCATTTATGTTGGCTTCAAGAAACTTAACACAGACAGTTAATAACATTATTGGTATGATAGCTTCTTTACAAGCAGCACTTGCTGGTAGTGTTAGAACAAATGAAATGTTTTATTTACCAAATGAAGATTTACCAACTGAAACATATGAAGTTGATAAACTTGATGGTAAAGTTGAAATTAAAAACTTAAACTTTGGTTATTCTGACTCTAAACTTGTTTTAAAAGATATTAATCTTACAGCAGAACCTGGACAAACAATTGCAATTGTTGGACCAACAGGTAGTGGTAAAACAACAATTATTAATTTATTAACTAAGTTCTATGATATTAAAGATGGTGATATTTTACTTGATGGTCATAGTATTAAAACAATGGTTAAATCAAGTTTAAGAAAACAAGTTTCTGTAGTATTACAAGATACTTATTTATTTTCAGATACTGTAAAAGAAAATCTTAGATATGCTAAAAAAGATGCTACTGATGAAGAAATAATTAATGTTGCAAAAATAGCGAATTGTCATAACTTTATTATGCAATTAGAGAATGGATATGAAACACAGTTAACAGAGAATGCTAGTGAACTATCTCAAGGACAAAAACAATTAATTGCGATTGCAAGAGCGATGCTTTCTCCATCAAGTATTTTAATCCTTGATGAAGCTACTTCTAACATTGATACAAGAACTGAAATCGTTGTCCAAGATGCTATGTTAAAACTTATTAAAAATAAAACATCATTTGTTATTGCTCACAGATTAAGTACAATTAGAAATGCTGATAAAATTGTTGTATTAAAAAATGGGGAAATAATTGAAATGGGTAACCACCAACAATTAATAGCCAAAAAAGGATTCTACTACCAATTAAGTAATTCTAAAAGTGATAAGATTGATCAAGAAGATTAATTTTAATAAATCTAATTTTTTGCAAACTCATAATTTAAATAATTATGAGTTTTTTATTTTCACAAAATATTTTTAAAGTTTCTTATCTACAAAGGTTATTTACTTATTGGAGGAAACATGGAGAAAGTATTATTATTTTTTACTATTAAGTATAGAGGGGACTGAGAGGCAATCTTTTATGCGTTATCAGCTAAAGAATCAATAACATATGAAAATGCACAAAAGCTTTATATGGTTCATAAAAATCACTATATATCATTAGTGGATAGAGATTATCCAATGCACCTTAAAAGTATATACAAACCACCATTCTCACTATTTGTTTATGGGAACAGAAGTTTATTATTTAAAACTAATAACTATGTATCATTAATTGTTGATGATAACAATTTAAATAAAAAGTTATTGGACGATATTCTTGTAAACAAATTTGTAGTGTACATTGTAGATTTTGCAAATAAAAAATTAATTAACTTTTTATTAGATAACAACATTAGGTTTATAGCTTTATATCAATATGGATTAAATAATATTAAAAAGCGTGATTTATTTGAAAAGATAATTGATTCAAATAATTTGGTGTTAACTGAAATTCCAAACAAAATAAAATCAAATTATTATGATCAATCTTTTTTAAGAATACTTTTTGGAATATCAAAAAACCTTGTTTTTGATTGCCATAGCAAAATAAAGCTTAAAGAAATTATTAACATATTAAGAATTGAAAAAAGTGATTTTTACTGATATGAAAAACAAGAAGAAATAAAAGAGTGCAAACAAATAAATTCAATTAGTGATTTTTTTGAAAAAAGATTACTTCACTAATTAAAGTTCTAATAAAGTTGTAATATTATATGTATATGGAAAAAGTTAGCGAAATAAAAGCACAAGAAATAATTACAACTTTACCACAAAGCGATAAAGTGATAAAAAAAGCTCCATTAGAAATGGATCAAAAGCTATTGAATAAAAACATCAAGATACAACTGATATTTAATATTAGTTTGCTTTGTCTTGGTGTTTTTATTTCTTTACTTGTAAGTTTTATAACTAACTTATCTATTGTTTTCTTTTATGCGTTTTTAATTTGTGTGCCATTTATTTGTTTTGCGATTTTTATGAATTATTATGAGTTAAAGAAACTAAGGCATTTAGTAAAAGAAAAAAGATTTTCATTTTTTATGTTTATTTATTTTGTTAAATATTTTACTATTGTAGTTTTGCTTGCTTTGACAGTAATACTTTTAATATTAAATGTTAAAAGTTCAGTAATTAATTTTTATGGAATTTTATTTGGAGTTATAATCTTAATTGCTATTATTATGAGTAGCGTTTATTTTTTTAAAAAGAGTTTGAACACATTCCAAAAATAGTTTGCCTTGTGTTTACCCTTTTTATAGGGAAAGGAGGTTACATGTTGGATTTTGTATTATATGCAGCACCATGAAATTCTAATGGTGGTTCAAGTGACTCTTGAATTAATAATGGTTCAGGAGAAAACGCGATTACTGCTGGGACAGAATCTGGTGGTTTAAGTGCTTGAGACTACACAAAGATTGTGCCTCAAATTTTCTCTATAGCTCTTGTCGCTTTTATTCTACTCGCTATTTTTGTATATTATTACCGAGCTTTGAAAAAGTTGAACGGAGAAACAGCACCAAAAGGTTTAGCTTTGGTTTTATTCACAATTATTGAATATTTTAAAAAGTTATCTTTTGATACTATGGGTTATAAATTCTACAAATTTACCCCTTACTTTCTAACATTGTTCTTATACATATGATGTTCGAACTTAATAGGTATTTTAGGGTTTGAAAACCCAACAAGTTCAGCTACTGTTACATTCTCGATGGGGATAGTAACATTTGTTGGAACTATTGTTATTGGATTTAGATATCAAAAATTAAGTTATCTAAAAAAATTCACTTTCAATATTCCAATTAAAACAAAAGAAGGTACTACAAAAATTCCTGTAATGGTAAACCCACTTGCAGTTATTGGGAAAATTACACCATTAGTTTCTATTTCATTACGTTTATGAGGAAATATTTTTGCTGGTGCATTCATATTGACTTTATTTTATGCATTGCCAATGACATTTATAGGTCTTGATCCAACTAAAGAAAATTGACATCCAATAATAATAATTGCAGGTGTGGTTGCACCATTCTTGCATGGTTATTTTGATTTATTTGTTGGTACTATCCAAGCATATGTATTTACTCTACTAACTATGGTTTATTGATCGCTTGAACGTGGAGAAGATGAATCTATAGAACTTGATGATAGACAGTATAAATTTATTGATTATTATCCTGATGGATATGTAAAACTAAGTAGTGTCTCAACTGTATAGATAAAGTAAAGAATTGACACTAATAATTAATTTTAATAATTTAAGGAGTATATAATGGACTTATTACATTTTATTTTGAATGCTGTTACTGATGGAGAACTTAGAAGCGGTTTAGCCTACGTTGGTGCTGGACTTGCAATGATCTGTGCATTAGGGTCTGGTATTGGTCAAGGTTATGTTTCAGGTAAAGCTGTTGAAGCATATGCTAGAAACCCAGAAATGGGTGGAAAAATTACAACTACATGAATTGTTAGTTGTGCTATTGCTGAATCTGCTGCGATTTATGGTTTAGTTATTGCAATTCTACTAATCTTTGTTAAACCTTAGTTTTGCAAAATACATTTTGTATTTTTATTTTTTATATATTAAAGAAACTAGGTGATTAATGTGTTAGAGAAATTTATAACAATATTTAACGAATCAGCAGCCCCTGATGGTTCTGTAATAGTTAATCAATTGTTCCCAAATCTTTGGGTATTTATAGCTCATATTGTTGCTACATTGATTATCCTTGGGGCAATCATTTGATTTGCTTGAAAACCTACAAAAGAATTCTTAAAGAAAAGAAAAGATGTCATTGAAAAAAATGTAGTTGAATCTAAAGAGGCTAGAATTGAGGCAAATAAAAATCTTGAAATTTCTAAACAAGAATTACTTGACTCAAAACAAACTGCTAGAGAAATCATTAACAATGCAACTCTTGAAGCTGACGAACTAAGAAAAGACATTGAAAAGAAAGCTAAAAATAGAGCAGCCTTTATTGAAAAGGAAGCAACTGAAAATATTAAAAAACAAGAAAACGAATTAAATAAAAAAATCAATTCTCAAGTTTTTGACTTAGCTTTTGATACAGCAGAAGTACTTCTTGGAAAGAAAATAAACAAAACTGAAAATAAAGATCTTGTTGATTCAATTATTAAAGATCTTGAAAGTACTAAATTAAAAGAAGAATAATAAATGAACTTAATTTCACAAATCCATGAGTATGCTAGTGCTTTGTATTCAATTGCTTTAGAAAATGACAAAAAATTTGTTAATGATGTTCAAGATGTTTTTTTAGCTTTTAAAAATAATGATGAAATTATAAGTATCTTATCTTCGTTAAATTTAAGCAAAAACGAAAGAAAGAAAATAGTAGGTAGAATTTTCAGCAAAGAAATTAATAAACTAATTGTTAACTTCATGTATCTTTTAATAGATAATGAATTCTTTGAAAACATCATATTAATTATTAAAGACTTTTTTAAAATCTTTGATGAAGAAAAACAAATACTACATGTTAAGATTTTTTCTCCTTTTGCTTTAGAAGAAATACAACTAAACAAAATATTAAATCTTATAAAAACAAAAACAAAAAAAGAATTAGTTTATGACATCATAATTGATTCCACTCTAATTGGGGGTATCAAAATTACATACAACAATAATGTTCTAGATTTTTCTATTAAAGGAAAAATTAGTTCATTAAAAGATAAATTACACAATATAAATGAAGGAGGTGAACGTTAACTATGGCTGTATCATTGGATAAATTTTCAAAGATCATTAAAGAACAAGTTAAAGAATATGGAAATAAAGCCATTGTTTCAGAGGTTGGTAAAGTAATTAACGTTGGTGATGGTATTTCACAAGTTAGTGGTTTATCTAATGTTATGCTTAATGAATTAGTTGTTTTTGAAAACGGTTCATATGGTATGACTCTTAACCTTGAAGTTAACACTGTCGGTGTTGTTGTTTTAGGTGATTATGAAAATATTAAAGAGGGAAGTCTTGTAAAAAGACTTAAAACAGTTGTCAGTGTTCCAGTTGGTGATGAATTAATTGGTAGAGTTATTAATCCTATTGGTATACCAATTGATGGAAAAGGAAAAATTAACTATAAAAAAACTATGCCAATAGAAAAAGTTGCACCTGGTGTTATGACTAGACAGTCTGTAGATCAACCTCTAGAAACTGGTATATTGTCAATAGATTCAATGTTCCCTATTGGTAAAGGGCAAAGAGAACTTATTATTGGTGATAAACAAACTGGTAAAACAACTGTTGCACTTGATGCAATATTAAATCAAAAGGGTAAAAACGTTAAGTGTATTTATGTTGCAATCGGACAAAAGAACTCAACCATTGTTCAATTGTTAAATGTATTAAGTGAAAATGATGCTATGAAATATACAACAATTGTTTCTTCATCAGCATCAGACTTGCCTTCGCTTAAATACCTTGCTCCATTTGCTGGAATTACAATTGCTGAAGAATGAATGTCAAAAGGAGAAGATGTTTTAATTGTTTATGATGACCTTTCAAAACATGCTGAAGCTTATAGAACACTTTCATTACTATTAAGAAGACCTCCAGGTAGAGAAGCTTATCCAGGGGATGTATTCTATCTACACTCAAGACTTCTAGAAAGAAGTGGTAGAGTTAATAAGAAAAATGGTGGTGGAAGTATTACAGCTTTACCAATAATTGAAACTCAAGCTGGTGATATTTCAGCTTATATTCCAACAAACGTAATTTCAATTACTGATGGACAATTGTTTATGATGACAAGTTTGTTTAACGCTGGTCAACGTCCCGCAATTGATGCTGGGTTATCTGTTAGTCGTGTGGGTAGTGCTGCACAAACAAAAGCAATTAAAAAAATGTCTGGTAGTTTAAAACTTGAGTTGGCACAATTTAGAGAGCTTGATGCATTCAGTCAATTTGGTAGTGATCTTGATAAAGAAACTAAAGACATATTAAGTCATGGTAAAAAGGTTATGAGCATTATCAAACAAAATCAACACATGCCATTAACTCACGAAAATGAAGTTTTATTACTTTTTGCTATTAAAGAAAAAATTATTAGATGAATTCCAGAACAATCTATTGAAGAATTTAAAAATGAAATATTTAAGTTCTTTGCAGATAAACCGGTATTGAAAAAGATCCGTGAATTAAAAGATGTAACAGATGAAATCAAAGATGAATTAAATAAGGAATTCAATAAATTAGTTGGCGATTTTGTAAAACATATTCCAAATTATAATTTAGGTTTTGAATCAGAGTAGTTTAGCTTATGGCTTCATTAAATGAAATTAAAAAAAGAATTAAAGTTATAGAATCGACTTCTAAAATTACTAATGCAATGAAATTAGTTGCTACATCTAAACTTAAAAAACAAAAAGATGCATTTGCTAAAACAAATGACTTTTATAAATTGTTTTATAAAATCTTTAGCATTGCATATCATGATAGTCAATTGAAAACAATTTTAAATAAGAATACATCAAATAATACATTATGAATTGTATTTACTTCTTCAATGGGTTTATGTGGTGGATACAACTTAAATATTGTTAAGGAACTTAAAAATAATATTCAAGAAAATGATGTAATTATCTTGTTTGGTAGAAAAGGTTCTTCAATTATTAAAAACAAACAAATTAATAATGAAATAATCTTACAAGTTGACATTGATGATAAAAACTTAAACTTTGATATTTGTGATCTGTTATGTCAAAAAGTTGTTGATGACTACTATAGTGACAAATATCAAAACATAAAAATAATTTATATGAAATTTATAAATTCAATTACCTTTGAACCAACAATTTTTAGTCTGTTACCACTTGATGACAAACTAAAAGATAAACTTGAAAAACCAATTGGTGGTGGGTATTTTAAAGTAGAACCAAGTCCTGAATCACTTCTTAAAAAGATGCTTCCAAAGTATTTAGCTACATGTATTTATGGTGCTTTAGTTGAAGGAAAGATATCTGAAAATGCTTCAAGAAGAAACGCAATGGATGGAGCAACAAAAAATGCTAACGATTTAATGGTTAATTACAAATTAGAATTTAATAGAATAAGACAATCAGATATTACTCAAGAAATTACTGAAATTATATCTGGTAGTAGATCAGGAGGTGAATAGTATGGACAAACAAAAAACAACTAAAAAAGCTGTGTCTTCAAGTTCAATAAAACCTAAGACAACAACAAAAACAGTTGCTAAAAAAGTAGCAAGTCCTGTTAGAAAAATTGTTACTAAAAAAGTTATTGGTAAAATTTATCAAATCTTTGGTCCAGTTGTTGATGTTAAGTTCTCATCAGATAGCCTTCCTAAAATTAATGATGCTTTACTAATAAAAAATAAAAATGAAGATTTAATTTTAGAGGTATCTCAGCTTGTTGGTGATGATGTTGTAAGATGTATTTCAATGGGACCAACAGATGGTTTAAGTCGTGGTACTGAAGTTATATCTACTGGTAATACAATTATGGCTCCAGTTGGTAAAGGAGTGCTTGGTAGAATGTTTAATGTTGTAGGCCAACCAATTGATGACAAACCAATGCCTAAAGATGTAACTTTTAAATCAATCCATAATAAAGCTCCTTCATTTGAAGAACAATCAGCTAAAACTCAAATCTTTGAAACAGGAATTAAAGTAATTGATCTTCTTATCCCATATGTTAAAGGGGGAAAAATTGGATTATTTGGTGGTGCTGGGGTTGGTAAAACAGTTCTAGTTCAAGAATTAATTCACAACATTGCTGTAGGACATGGTGGTCTTTCAATTTTTGCAGGTGTTGGGGAACGTACAAGAGAGGGTAATGACCTTTACTATGAAATGATCCAAGGTGGAGTTATTGATAAAACAGCGCTTGTGTTTGGACAAATGAATGAACCACCTGGTGCTAGAATGAGAGTTGCATTAACAGCTCTTACAATGGCTGAACATTTTAGAGAAAAAAATAAACAAGACGTTTTATTATTCATAGACAATATATTTAGATTTACTCAAGCTGGTAGTGAGGTTTCAGCATTATTAGGAAGAATTCCATCAGCTGTTGGTTACCAACCAACATTAGCTTATGAAATGGGACAATTGCAAGAAAGAATTACTTCTACAAAAAATGGAAGTATTACAAGTGTTCAAGCAGTTTATGTTCCAGCTGATGACTTAACAGATCCTGCTCCAAGTACAACTTTTGCCCATCTTGATGCTAAGACAGTTTTGGATAGAAAAATTGCTTCACTAGGTATTTATCCAGCTATCTCACCACTTGAATCAAACTCAAGATTATTAGATCCAGCAATTGTTGGTGTAAGACATTATAAAGTTGCTAGAGAAGTGCAAAGTATTTTACAAAAATTTGAAGAACTTCAGGATATTATTGCAATATTGGGAATTGATGAATTGTCTGAAGAAGATAAACTTGTAGTTTCAAGAGCAAGAAAAATTCGTAACTTCTTATCTCAGCCATTCTTTGTTGCAGAAAAATTCTCAGGGATTAATGGTAAGTATGTAAGTACTGAAGATACAATTAAAGGGTTTGAAAAAATCATTAGCGGTGAATGTGATGAAATTAATGAACAATATTTCTTGTATGTTGGAACAATTGAAGAAGTCTTTGAAAAACAAAAGAAAGCTTTGCTAAAAGATGAAACTAACAAAAAGCTTAGTCAAAATAATGATAGTAATAGCGTAAATGAAGTTAGTCAATAATTATGAGTAAACCAGAAAATTTAAGATTAAACATTCTAACACCTACTGGTAGTGGGTTTGATCAAGATATTAATAAGATTGCTTTTAGATGTACAGATGGTGATATAGTTTTATTTAAAAACTACGCTCCAACTGTTGGAACAGTAAAGTTTGGAAAAATAAAAATAATTGATATTGAAAACAAAGAACACTTTTTTCTTATTGATGATGGTATGTATTGTATAAACAATAACTTATTAGAAATTGTAACTGGATTTTTTGTTCCTTTTAATCAAGAAAATATTGATCAACTTCAACATGATAAAGAAAAAGATTATGATATGTTAACTCATTTGCCTAACCATGATTATTTTGATGTAGACAGGGAAATATATTTAATAAAAAAAATTAAATCTATAAAATAAAGATATAATTTATCTATATGATAAAGTTTGAATCTGTTATTTTAAAACATAATTATAATAGAAAGCAAAATCTAAACCATTTATCTAAAGATAGTGGAATTGATTTTGCTTTTATTTATTCAAGTGATCTTTATAAAAATGGGTTAACTTTTACAATTGAAGAAAATAAAATTAACTTTTTAAAATGTAAAAATAATGAATTGTTGAATGACATCTTTTTTACATTTATAGGTTTTTATAAACCTGAACTTGGTAACATTATTTTTGGTGAATATAATATTAATTCATTTACACTAAAACAGAAAGCTGAGTTTATTAACAATAATTTTGCCATCATTAACGACTTTGATGTTTATGAACTAAATAAAACACTAATTAATCACTTAATGATTAAATTGGTATGTATAGGTCACAAAATTAAAAATGCTTTAAAAATATCTGAACAAACATTACAATCTTTTAATTTATTTCAATATAAAGATTTTAAATTAAAGCAGTTGGATGAAAAAAAGATATTAGATTATTTTTTATTATTGATGACTATTAATAATCCAAGTTATATTTTTATTAAAGGAATTGAAAAGTATTTTGCTAATAAAGAAAATGAAAAATATTTCTTTTCAAAACTTGAATTATTTTTAAAAAACCAAGTTGAAAATACAGCTCAATTAATAAGAGAAGATAAACCATTTAAAGCAGAACAAAAAGCCAAAACAATTATCTTTTTTAGCACCCAAGAATTTGATTACTATTCTAAAAAAACTTTTGAAATAGATATTCAAAAAAGCATTGCTAATGATGTATTAGTAATTAGAAATAAGACCTACAATAATACAAACAATAAAAACAATAGTTTTTCAATTAGAAAAAATAACATTTCAAGCTTTTTAAAATTAATGTTAAAAGAAAACCTTATATACTTTCTTATCTTTTTGTGTTTTGAAGTGTTTTTAAATATTGGAACAATATATAGTTATTTAAGTTTTAATTTTTCAACTGACAAAGGTTTGATTATTGCTATCTTTTCTTTTTTTGTAATATTGAATATTTTATTTAATATATTTGGTACTAATATCTTTTTTGATAGGTTGAAATCTTTAATATTCAATATGATAATTGGTGGAGTTTTTATATTCAAAATTTTAAGCTTATTTATGTATTTGCTAATTTTAATTAATCTATCAACAACAATAATTGTTGTGATATATCCAATAATATTATCTGCTACTTCAATGGTTGAACCATTTAATCCAACTATTTTTATTTTTCTTCTAATATTCCCATATCTTATTTCACTAATAAGTTTTTCTTTGATCTTTGTTTATAAACATAAAAGAATTATTAGAAGACTTAATGAATTTATATAGTTAGACATTAACTTTTTATTAATGCACATATCTATGTGCATTTTTATTTTGTCTTTATTAAGAATGATTTAATTTATTAATTTCATTAATTTTGTTAAGTGGACAAAATCATTTGAAGCTAGCATTATTTTTTAAAGTTATTAAATTTATGAATTTTTTATATTTGTAAATAATATAATATATTTTGATATTTTATTAGAAAGGCTAATTGATATTTTATGGAAAGAAAATTTAGCGATCAAGAAATTGAAAGACGTAAAAAATTAAAAGAATTACAAAATAATAACCAAGACCCTTTTGAAATAGAAGGTGTTAAAAGAACAATGAACATTGGAGAATTCAATAAAAAATTTAAAAACATTAAGGGTCACAGTAAAAAAGCAAACATTAAACTCGCTGGAAGAGTTATGGCTTTAAGAGAACCATTTGGTGTTATTAAAGATTTTTATGGCAAATTACAGTTCTACGTAAATAAAAAACAATTACCAGAAAAGGTTTTTTCATACTTTAAAAAAATGGTAGATATTGGTGACATTATAGAAATTATAGGTAGCCCTTTTATTACACAAAAAGGTGAATTAACTATTGATGTTAAAAAAATTAAAATAGTTTCTAAAGCGCTAAAACCATTACCTGAAAAATGACATGGTCTACAAGATGAAGAACTTAGAGCAAGACATAGATATGTTGACTTAATAACAAATGAAGAATCAATGAATACTTTTGTATTAAGAAGTTTAATTGTAAGACACATGAGAAATTTTATGGATTCTTTAGGTTATTTTGAAACAGAAACACCTGTATTACATCCAATTCTTGGTGGTGCTAATGCAAGACCTTTTGTTACATATCACAATGCCTTAAAAAGAAACTACTATTTAAGAATTGCTACAGAGTTACCTTTAAAAAAATTAATTGTTGGAGGTTTTGATAAAGTTTACGAAATTGGTAGAATTTTTAGAAACGAAGGAATGGATTCAACTCATAATCCTGAGTTCACTTCAATGGAAGCATATACAGCTTATGCAACTATGGAAGATACAATGGATCTTGTTGAAAAAATATTTAAACATATAGCTAAACAATTAAAAGTTAAAACGATTGAAATTCCAAATGGTCCTACAATTGATTTAACTAAAAAGTTTACAAGAATTCATATGGTTGATTTTGTTAAACAAGAAACTGGTGTTGACTTCTATTCTATTAAAACAGATGAAGAAGCTTTACAAGCTGCAAAAAAACATAACATCACAGTTGAAAAACACCAAAGAAACAAAGGGCATATTTTAAGTCTTTTTTTTGAAGAATTTTGTGAAAAGAAGTGTATACAACCAACATTTGTTTGAGGACATCCAATAGAAGTTTCTCCACTTTCTAAAAAGGATTATAAAAATCCTGGATATACAAAAAGATTTGAATTATTTATTAATACAAAAGAATATGCTAATGCATTTGCTGAATTAAACGATCCAATCGACCAATATGAAAGATTTGAAGATCAATTAAAAGAAAAAGATCTAGGTAATGATGAAGCAGTTGAAATGGATATGGACTTCATTGAGGCTTTAGAATATGGTCTTCCTCCAACTGGTGGATTAGGTATTGGGATAGATAGACTAGTTATGTTATTCTCTAAAAAAGTTACTATTAGAGATGTACTACTATTCCCGCACATGAAAGATAAAGTTTAATATATGGAATGAAATAAACATACAGCTAATTCAAGTTTTAAAGAAGTAGTTATATTTATTGATTATTTCTATAAAAAATTAATAGAAAAAATTAAAGAAAAATACAATGTTATTAATTTAGACTTACCAATTGTTTGTAATATGAAAAGTGATGTAAATTTACTTAATAATAATAGAGTAATTGATTTTGATAATTACAACGATAAAAATATTTACGAAATAATTTATGAACCTGATAATATAATCCGTTATTATTGCTGATTCTTGGAATTAACAAATAATGATGTTGTTGTAAGTAAATATAAGCAAATTAATAGAGATGCAATGATAAACAATTCTTCTTCGATTGAAAATATTATGCTTAATTTTGAATTCTTTATTTTAGAGGAACAAAAAAAAGAAGAATTTGTTTTAGATTTAATTAACTATTACTGAAATATCTTTTTAAAAATTGTTAATTCAAATCCATTAAATAAAAATCATAGATTGGAAACCAAAGAAATAAGATGTGTGTCTTTAAAAGAAATCAAAAAAACATATTTGGTTTTACCAATTAAAGATGCTGTTAATAAATTTATTTCCAATAATGGAATTCATTTAATAAAAGACATATCAAACAAGTTTGAGCATAACAATAATATTTATCTTGAAAAAAGTTCTGACTCCCATGATTTTGAAAACACATATAGTTTATTGTTTTTTGATGAAAATAGTCAACAAGTAAAAGAATTGATCACTATAACTTTTAGACCAAATTGAAACACGTACAAGAAACAAAAAAGTATTAATGGTGAAAAAATAATTAATAATGATTTTACTAACTTGTTAAAAAAAGATAGTGAAGTTAACACATGTAGTTTTAAGATTAATTTTGACTTATTAGTCTATTACTTTTTAAATAAAAGTGATATTCAAGAAATACCTTCTTGTAACTCTGAATTTATTTTGGATAAAATATATAAGCTGTATTTTAATAAATAAAAACTTATTTGTGATATTTCTGTTGCCAGAAATGTCACATTTTTAATCTAATAACGAATTTTTATTTTAGAATGATAACCTATCTTTGTTTGCAATAAAAAATCAATTGTGGTTGTTTTTGTATCATCAAATAGATGATTAAAAAAGTGATAACAACAAGAAATTGTTAATCTTTATTAGAAAAAAGAGTTATATTATAATAATGGAATTAAGAGGTGTTTATGTCAGATTTTATTAATTTGTTAGATAACCAGAAAACTTATTTTTATACTGATGATTATAAAGTTTTAAAGCGTTTAGAACTGCTTAAGAGATTAAAAAATATATTAATAGAAGAAGAAGAAAACATTTATGAAGCATTAAAAATTGATTTCAATAAATCCAAAGTTGAATCCTACATGACTGAGTTTTCTCAGATATTAAACGAACTTAATTACTTCATTAAACACATTAAACGTTTAACAAAAAAACGTTTTCTTCTAAATGACATCCGTACATTTTTCTCTTCAAGAAATTATGTACAATATGTACCTTATGGTTCAGTATTTATTATGTGTCAATTTGGTTTGCCTTTTTATTTTTCATTCATTCCATTAATTGGAGCTATAGCTTGTGGTAATACAGTATTTATAAAATTAGTGGATTATGCTCCAAATTGTAGTAAATTAATTTTTAAAATAATTGGAAGCATTTTCAAAAAGTCTCAAGTTATTGTTTTAGATGAAACTTTAGATGAAGAAAAAATGAAAGAAATTTATAGTTTAAATTTTGATTTAGTTTTCTTTGCTGGGACTCAAAAAAAAGGTAAAGCGATTATTAAAGAATTTGCGCCAAGAAATATTGAAACTAAAGTTTTTTTAATTAATAAAAACCCTCTTGTTATTGATAGAACATCAAACCTTGAATCAGCAGCTAAAAAAATTTTGTGAGCTAAAACAATTAATTCAGGTTTAACTTTCTATTCTCCAAACTTTATTTTGATCCATGAATCAATTTATAATTCATTTATTGAAAATTTCAAAAGAGAGTGAGAAGCTCAGTATTTACAAAAAGAAGAATATAAAGACAACTATACAAAGATTCCTACACCTGAATTATTCGATGATCTTGTTAAAATTATTGAACAAAATAAAAACAAAATTATTTTTGGTGGAGGTTATGATAGAGAAAAACAAACAATTGATATTACATTAATAGAATCTGAAAACTTAAAATCTTCTATCATGTTAACTGACATCTTAGGTCCAATCTTACCAGTAATTAAATACAATAATATTTCAGATATATTTGGTGTAATTGAACATAATAAAACCCCTAACTCAATTTATTTATTTACTAAAGATAAACAACTAATAAAAGAAGTTGAAACTATGATTGATTCAAAACTACTAGTGGTTAATGATGTAATGATCCAAATCTTTAAAAAAGTACCAATAGGTGGAATAGGTAATTCTGGTAATATAAGTTGTAAAAGATTTCATAGTTTTACAACATTCTCATATCCTAAAGTATTTATTAAAAGTAGAAAAAATTCTTTCAAGTACCGTTATATAAATGGTCATAATGATTTTGAAAAACTTAAGAAGAAATTCTAAAATATTAATAATAGTAAAATCTAATATATTCTTATATAATTAAATTAATTTTTTCTGGGGTATTGCTATGGTTTGATATGATATTGTCTTTTATGTTTTAGCAATAGTTGCTTTGATCATTGCCTTGCTTTTATCAGGTCATGGTAATACTGGTGGTATTAGCCCAACATCTGGTAATGAAATTGAACTATTCAAGAAGACTAAAGATAGAGGTGTTGTAAAAGTACTACAACTTATTTTATTTGTTATGGTCTTTATTCTTCTTGGTATTGGTATAGCAATAAGATTGGTGTCTAATTAATTATGGAAAATAAAAAACTTAAAGACCTAATATTAGAGTTGGTTAAAAAAGAGAATGGTAGACCAATTCAGAAAAATTTATTGTATAAAAAATTAACTAAAAAGCAGTTTGTAAATAAAAGTGCTTTTTTTAATGCTTTAGATGGATTAGTTTTAGAAAACACTTTAAAAGTTATTCTTCAAAATAAAGTAATACTTGGTTACATTAATGGTCCTTTAATTCAAGGAAGTGAATTTGAGGGAATTATTTTTTTAAATTCAAAAGGTGATGGATTTGTTAAAAAACTTGATTCTGAAGTAAGTGAAGTTTATATCAATAAAAAAAATACTCTTAATGCTTTAAATGGCGATAAAGTGATTTGTTGTCTAATGGATAAACAAAAAAAAACTAACTTTAACAAATCAACTTCATTATTAAAAGATGGAGTTATATTAAAAGTGATAGAAAGAAATAAAGATTTTTTCACAGGTACTTTTCATAAAATAAAAGAAGGATATGTTGTAAAAGTTGATGACGAAAAGTTTGGACTTACTGTTGAACTTGATAGCATTGACGGTTTAGTTAATGGACATAAAATTCTTTTCAAGATTGCAAATATTAAAGATAATACAGCTTATGCTTTTGTGTCAAAAATTATTGGTCACGAAAATGATGTTGGAACAGATATTTTATCAATTGTTTATGATGCTGGAATAGAACCTGAGTTTAGTGATGAAGTAATTGAATACTCAAGCAAACTTGATTATGACTTTAATCCACAAGAAGTTTCTAATAGAGTTGATCTAACTCATCTTGATATTATAACTATTGACCCAAAAACCTCTAAAGATTTAGATGATGCTATCTATGTAGAAAAAAGAGGAGATAACTTTAAATTATATGTAGCAATTGCAGATGTTTCTTATTATGTTAAGATTGGCTCACCAGTTGATATTGAAGCAAATAAAAGATCAACTTCAATCTATCTTGTTAATAAAGTTATTCCTATGTTACCTCACAACTTATCAAATGATATTTGTTCATTAAACGAAAATGAAAAAAGAATGGCAATGACTTGTGAAATGGATATAGATACTAAGGGAAATTTTTTAGATATAAAAGTTTATCCTGCAATTATCATGTCAAAAAAGCGTTTTGCTTATGAAGATGTAAATGAATATTTTAAAACATTCCAATCAAATACCATTAAAGAAAATTTACAGGCTATGCTTAAAAATGCCTATAGCTTATTTAAAATCCTAAAAACAAAAAGAGAAAATAATGGTTATATAGAATTTGATATTCCAGAACCAAAAATCATATTAGATGAAAATGAGAAAATAATAGATATTCAAAAAAAAGAATCTGGTAAATCACAGAACATGATTGAATGTTTTATGGTTGCTGCAAATGAAGCTGTTACTATTAAATTTAATGATTCATTAAAAGATAGTAAATTTGTTTATCGTGTTCATGATAGACCAGATGAAAAAAAGATTCAAGCATTTAAAATCGAAGCTGATAAATTAAACTTCAAATTTGATAGTGATATTAATAATTTAAAACCTAACACTATAAGTAGATGATTAAAACAAAATGCAAGTAATCCAAATAAAGAATTAATTAATATGATTTTATTAAGAACAATGGCTAAAGCAGAATATGACACTAATAACATTGGTCACTTTGGATTAGCATTAAATAACTATACTCATTTTACTTCACCAATTAGAAGATATCCTGATTTAATTGTTCATAGATTATATAGAATGTTCTTATTAGAAAAAGATAAATATTCTGACAAACAAAGAAGTGAACTATTAGATAATTTAAAAGAAATATGTGAACACTCTACAAAATGTGAAATAGTTTCAACTAATGTTGAAAGAGATGTTAACTCAATGAAGTTTGCAGAATACATGCAATCAAAAATTGGTGAAACTTATATTGGTATGGTAAGTTATATTACAAGTTTTGGAATTTTTATTAGATTGGATAACACAATTGAAGGTTGTGCAAAACATGAAAACATTAAGGGCGACTTTTATGAATTTTATCAAGATAGATTAATTTATAAGGGTAAAAATACAAACAAGATTTTATCACTTGGAACAAAAGTTGAAATAAAAGTTATTGGCGCAAACAAAACTAATAGAAAAATTGATTTTGAAATCACAAAGATTTTTTAGTCAATTTTTTATTTTCTTATAACCTCATAAGAAATCAATAATTTTATAAAATATTAAACATATGTTTTATAATAAAAAAATGTTAAGTACTTTTTCTTAAAATATAATATAATAAAAAAATTAATTAGGAGTTTATATGTTCTCTGTAAAGTTAACTAAAGAGTTGGTTAAAAAAAGTTTAGATACAGCTCCTGGAATATCAACAGATATTAAAGATAGTGACATTACAATTAATGAAAAAAACATCACTATTAAATTAAAGTTAATTGATAAAAATATTAACTTTATTGAATTAATATCAATGATCCAAAAACAGATAGCATATACATTAAATGAAGATACAGACTCTAGAGATTATAAAGTGGATATAATATTGTGCGACTAATTAGCAGGGTGAAAGTAAATGAAAACAATAGATAGTAAGAAGTTTTTAGATATGTTTGGGGCTGGTTGTCAGCAAATTACAGACAGTTGTGATTATATTAATGAATTAAATGTTTTCCCAGTTCCAGATGGAGATACTGGAACTAACTTAAAAATTACTACTAATAGCGCATATGAATCAACACTCCAAAAAATTAGTGATAATAGTACTTTTGTTGAAATAACATCAATTCTTTCAAGACAATTATTAATGAATGCTAGAGGAAACTCTGGGGTTATTTTTAGTCAAATATTTAGAGGTTTTTTTGACTCAATAAAAGAAGAGAATAATAAACTTGATTGTGACCTATTAAAAAAATGTTTAATCTCAGCAAAAGAAAGAGCATATAGAAGCATTACTAATCCAATTGAAGGTACAATACTTACAATCATTAGAGTAATTTCTGAAGAAATGCAAAATAAAGATATAAATGATATTGAACATTTTTTTAAAGAAGTGGTTTCAGTTGGTTTTGATATCTTAAAGAAAACACCAGATATGTTAATTTCTCTTAAAGAAGCAAAGGTTGTTGACTCTGGTGGTTATGGATTATGTAAGTTCTTTGAGGGAATGTATCTTTGTGTTAGTGGAAGTTTAGTTACAGATAAAAGTAATGAAAAACTTAAAAAAGATGAATTTGATATTAAAGATATAACTATTAATTCTAAAAATACTTTTATTAATAACCAATCAAGATCTGAAATTTCAGAAGAGGGATTTGGTTACTGTTGTGAATTTATTATTCAACAAAATTTTGTAACTTATGATGGTCAAAAAGAAAAAGAAAAGTTTAACAAAAACTCTTTTGAGAAAGAGTTATTAGCTTTTGGTGATTCACTAATTGTTGTAACAGATGATGACATTATTAAAGTACACATGCATGCATTAGAACCTTATAAGGTGTTGCTTGTTGGACAAAAGTATGGAGAATTTTTAAAAATTAAAGTTGAGAATATGACTCAACAATATTTAGATACGCATCCAGAAATTAATCCTAAAGATATTTTTAAAACAACTAAATTGATTGATGATGTAAAACTTGTTGTAACTTTACCATCTCAAAAAATATCTGAGTACTATCTTGAAGAATTAAATATTGAAAATTCAATAATAACTGAAGACACAGGGAATCCATCAACTAATGACATTTTAAATAGTATTAAAGATACTAAATCTAAAAATGTTATTGTTGTAACAGATGATTCAAACATTATTTTAAGTGCTGAACAAACTGTTGAACTATTAAAAAATAAAGTTAATGTTTCAATAGTAAAAGGTAAAAACTTAATGGAATCAATGTTGGCTTGTTTAAACTTTAATACATCATGATCAATTTATGAAAATGAAAAACAAATGAATAAAGTAGTTAAAAAATCAATCACAGGATTAATCTCTAAATCTGTTAAGACTGCTAAATTTAATGATGTAATGGTTCAAAAAGGTGACAACATTGGTATTCTAGATAAAAAGATTGTTTTATCTGATAAATCAACAGAATCTGCAGCCATATCATTAATCAAGAAAATGAAAGCTAAAATTAGAAAACCTGAGATGGTTTATTTAATTTATGGTCAAGGTATTTCATTAAGAGAAGTTAGAAACATTGAAAAATTTGTTAATGAAAATTATGGTATTAAAATTAAAGCAGTTTCTGGAAATCAAAAACTTTACCAATACTACATTGGAATAATGTAATAAACTTAGTAAATATTTTTGTGTGATTTAGTTAAAGCTAAATTACACTTTTTCTTTTGTATAAATATGTCCACTATTATAAATTTAAAAAGTTATAATAATTTTGATTGCAATTTTTACATTCTATTTATATTAAGGGTGATTAAATGTTTTTTGAAAATTTAAATATATATTGAGGAGTGTTCTTTGGAACAGGTCTAACTTTTTTAACAACTGCTCTTGGAGCAGCTATAGTTTTGTTTTTTAACAAAATAAGTTTAAGGTTTGAAAGAATATGTTTAGGCTTAGCTTCTGGGATCATGGTTGCTGCAAGTGTTTGATCACTTATTATTCCAGCAATTGAACTATCAAAAAATAAAACAGTACCAGAATATGTTCCAGCGATTGTTGGAATAACAGTTGGCGCATTGTTTTTGTTTATGTTAGATAAATTAATCCCTCATATTCATTTGGGAAATAAAATTCCTGAAGGTACATTTGTTAGTGATAAAATTTTAAAGATAAAAAACAAAAAGAAACTGAAAAACATTGATAGAATCAATGTTCAAAAACAAAACAAGATTCATAAGACAGAAAATAGTTATAAAAAAACTTCACTGTTAATGGCTGCTATTACATTACATAATCTTCCTGAAGGAATGGCTGTAGGTTTATCTTTTGCTTTAGCTTTACAAGCTAATAATAGTATTAATATTGGAGCAGCACTTTCTTTAACTACAGGAATAGCAATTCAAAATATTCCAGAAGGTGCAGCAATTAGTTTACCCTTAAGACAAAATGGATTTGGTAAATGAAAAGCATTTATATATGGTGCTTTATCTGGAATTGTTGAACCAATTGGTGGTTTTATTACTGTTGCTTTAGTTGGCGCTATTACAAGCATCTTACCTTACTTTCTTTCATTTGCTGCTGGTGCTATGTTGTTTGTTGTTGTTGAAGAACTTATCCCTGAAGCAAGTAGGGGAAATCATAGTGATTTAGCTGTATGTTTTTTTATGATTGGTTTTGTGTTGATGATGATACTAGATATAGCTTTTAACTAAATTAAATTTTAATAGTGTATCATATTACTTGTGAATATTTGATAATTAATTTTTGAAAGCGAGTTGAAGTAAAATGTTTATTTTCAAATTCTTTGACAAGAAGGATAAACTCATATTAGCATGAGTTTATTTTGTCACATTAATTTGAGTGATCATTAATTCAGCACAATGATTTTTGATTGGTCAAATGACTGATCAGTTTTTCAAAGTACAAGAAAGTGGACAAACGCTTTCTTTTGAAGAAGCAATTGGATATGCATTAAAGTTGTTTGCTTTTATTATTGGTTGTAATATTATTGGATTCTCTTTAAAGTTCTACACCAGAATGCATGGTACAAAAATAGCTTTAACATTATCATTTAAAATTAGAAATAAATTATTTTATAGCTTCTTATTAATGAAAGAAAGTGAGATTAATAAGATTGGAATTTCTTCTATTAATAATAGGTTAACAAATGATCTCAATGAGCTTCAAAACACATTAGTCAACACATTTACATTTTTATTTGAAAGAATTGCAGTCACAGTTTGTTGTATTATTTATTCATTAATATTAAGTCCGCTATTATCATTAATCTATCCAATTATATTAGCTGTAGTTATTTTATTTAGCCTTTATGCTAATAAAAAATCTTATAAGTACTATATAGAATCAAATAAATTTTTAGATGGTACTAACAGAGTAATGAGAGAAAATATTGTTGGTAACAAGATAATAAGAAGTTTTGGATTACTTGATGAACAATCAACTAGATTTGAAGATTATAACAAAAAATGAAATATCAATGTATTAAAAGGTGATAACTTAATCTATAGTATTTTTGTTTTCATATTAGTTATTATTAATGCACTTACAGTTTTCTTGTTGATGATTGGTGGAGTTGTAAATTATAATCAATACTTTTTTGGTGGTATAAAAATATCTATTGGTTTATTAGTAGCTTTTATTAACTATTTATGAGAAACAATTTTTGCAGTTTCTTCAATGTTTGAAGTTTATGTTTCTTTTAATAGAGTCAAACCTATTTTTAAAAGAGTAAAAGAAATATTAAATAGTGATAAAGAAAATATTGATCAAAACAACAACCATAAAATTGATAATTATGAAATTAGTTTAAATAATGTTAATTTCAAATATGAAAATGACTCTTCATGAATATTAGAAGATATTAATGTCAAATTTGAAAAAAACAAAATATATGGATTAATTGGACCAACTGGAAGTGGTAAATCAACACTTATTAATTTAATCTGTAATTTATATGATGTTGAACATGGTTCTATTTCAATCGGTGGAATTGAGTATAAAAACTTAAATCAAAAATTAATTAGAGAAAATATCTCAATTTCTTTTCAAGAAAAACTTATTTATCAAGGCACATTTAAAAGCAATGTTTTGATGGGTAAAAATGATGCAACAGAAAAAGAAATTGAAACAAGTTTAAAACAAGCACAAGCTTATGAATTCATTACAAAAAAAGGCGGTGTTGATGAAGTTGTGTCAGAAAAGGGTCTTAACCTTTCTGGGGGACAAAAACAGAGATTAGCACTTGCAAGAACATTTATAAAACCATCAAACATTTTAATATTAGATGATTCTTTAAGTGCACTAGATAATGTTACAAGAGATAAAGTTATTGAAACAATAAAAAAAGACTTTAAAGATAAAACAATAATTATCTCAGGTCAACAAATAAAAACAATTTCATTTGCAGATGAAATATTAGTGTTTAATAAAGGAAGAATAATTGATAAAGGAAACCATAATCATTTATTAAAAAAATGTAGCTTATATAAAGAAATTTATGACTCTCAAAAAACTATAGGTGAATAGCAATGGAAAACAACAATAAAATAAATTATCTAAAAGATTTTATTAAGATATGGAAATTAATTGGTAGCAATAGAAAAATCTTTATTATTGCTATTCTTTTAACGTTTTTAAAAACTGTTTTTTCAATTGCTGCATCTATTGGCGCTGGTCTTGTTTTACAAGATAGTTTTGTAAGAATTTCAAACCCTAGTGATTTTATTGTTCCAGGAATTTATGAAACAGATATTGTTAAACAAGCTTTTATAGATCTTTTAATTAGAAGTTCACTGATACTGTTAGCATACATTTTGTATGGAGTTATTTACTTTATAGTTAACAAACTTGTTATTAAAACTTCTTATTCGCTTGGATCGTTTGTTAGAAGTTTACTATTTTTTAAAATTAATAAAATTCCATATTCATTAATTGAAAATAAAATGTCTGGGGAATTATTATCTAGAACAACACTTGATGCAAATACATTAGCACTAAACTTTGCTTTCGCTATGGGTAACGTTTTTACAATGCCAACAATTGTTATATGTACACTAATTGCAATGTTTATTATTAGTCCATACCTTACATTACTTTCTTTAGTATTTATTATTGCCGGAATATTAACATCATTTATTTTTTCAAAGTTAAGTGCACCAAAGTTTTTAAAAAAGCAAACAGCTCTTGGTGATCTAAATGCTTTAATAGAACAAGATATTGAAAACCGTAAAGTAATTAAGATGTTTGACTTATATGAAAAAAATTATGACATCTATATGAAAAAATCTATTAAAGAAAATGTATATAATAAAAAAGCTGAAATGTTAATTGGAATGGTGTGACCATCAAATGAACTTTTCCAATATATACTTTCCTCTTTTATATATTTAGTTGGAATTATTTTCTCTTATTATAACCTTCCTTCTGGTAGTTTAGTTTTCCCTAAAATGGAAGTTGGTTTAGTTACATCATTTTCATTGTTAATGTTCTTTTTAATGGGTGAACTTGCTAACTCATTAAAGCTTGTTGGTGTGGTTCAAAAAATATTTATTAGCTTCCAACGTGTTAATGAAGTTTTAGAATATCCAGAGATTCAAGATGATGGAAATATTGAAGTTCAATCAGAAGGAATCATTAAATTTGAAAATGTAACCTTTGGTTACCAAGAAAATAAAAATGTACTATCAAATCTTTCATTTGAAATTAAACAAAATCAAAAGATAGCAATTGTAGGTCCAACAGGTAGTGGAAAAACTACAATCATAAATTTGTTATCAAGATTTTACGAAATTAACAAAGGAACAATTTATATTGATGGGCAAGATATAAAAACAATAAAAAGATCTTCTTTAATGGAAAACATTTCTATAGTACCTCAAGATTCATTCCTATTTTCTCAATCAATTTATGAAAACATTAGATATGGTAATAAAAAAGCAACCTATGAAGATGTTGTTAATGCTGCTAAATTGGCTAATATAGATTATTTTATTAGTCAGCTAAAAGATGGATACAACACTGAGATTAATGAAGATTTAGATTTCTCTCAAGGGCAATTACAGTTGTTATCGATAGCAAGAGCAATTTTATCCAAATCAAAAATTTTAATATTAGATGAAGCTACAAGTTATGTTGACTCAAAAACTGAAAAAGATATTCAAAATGCAATTGTTCATGCGTCAAAAAATAAAACAGTAATTATGATTGCACATAGATTAAGTACAATAATTGATGCTGATAAAATTATTGTGATTAAAGATGGAAATATTGAAGAAATTGGAAGCCATAAAGAACTTTTAAAAAACAAAGGATTTTATTATCAATTGTATAAATCAAATTACGTGAATGAATAAAACTACATTAATTTTAAAACTAGTTCATTTAGCATTAATTAGACTAGTTTTTTCTTTAACAGCACAAATTACTACATGTTTACATTATAATATTGTTGGGGATGTCACGGTTTCGACATGAACGATGATCCTTTAAATGCAGTAGGGTAAGCCCTTTATAGCTGTCGAGGTAGAATAAATGCTAACTCAAATAAAAATGATAACGTTGAATTAGATGCATTCGAAATCAACGCTATCTCTCAACAACAAGCTAATTTCGCAATTGCTTAATTAATTGTTTTGAAATCTCTTAATGGTTTCCATTACTGTTAAGAAAATTTAAATGGATAGTTAAACTGATTTCTATAAGGTTTAATGAAATAATATAGGATTACCTTTATGCGGGTTGTTCTAAGCCTTTGTATATTGGGACATTTAAATTAGAACTAAACTGTAGACTTTATTGGAAATTTGTTTGTGGAAACGGGTTCGACTCCCGTCATCTCCACCAATTAATACTTCAGGGCATTGCTTAAATAGCAATGCTTTTTTCTTTGTTGTCTTATAATTTAATTTCTTTTAAAGTAGAATAATTATCTAGTTACTCAATAATTTATAAGATTATATGTTTCATAAGTATTTATTTTTAATTTTAAATAGTGTATAAAAAAATAGAGTGTTTTAAATCAAATAAATTATTAGGTGTTAATATGGACCAAATAGAAATAAAATCAAGTCAAATCTTTGGGATGATTAAAAAGTTCTTTCCAGTGTATTTGAAGTATATTCATTATTTCACTTTATTATTTATTGCAATGTTTATTTCTTTAGGTTTAACTGCAACAATTATTTATTTAATTAATTGTAATAAATCATGAAATGCTACTTTAGCAAGTTCTAGTGAAGAAATAATTATTAATAAAGGGAATTATCATTTATTTCTTCAGTGATTATTTTCAAACAAGAATGCAGTCTATATTGGATTTACAGCTTCATTCTTTGGGTTTGCAAGTTGTTTAAGTATTTTAGTTGAAGTTGCAATAATGATTAAAAGCAATAAAATAGTTAGTTGAAAATTATCCATTTATACTTTTGTTTTCATATTATTTTTTGTAGCTTCATTCATGATTTCTTTTGGATTTAACAATTCAAATATTCCAATAGGTATAAATAGAAATAATGTAATTCAAACACAAGGTCCAATAACTAGTACTCAAGCTATAAGTATTACAGAAAATAGAATCCCATGAACTACAATTACAATTCCAGGGTCTAGCGATACTGGAAATCAAATTAACATTCCTGTTGGATTAAACCCTGAAAAAGGAAACTATGTACCATATTTAGTATCAACTATTTCAATATCAGTTCTAGGTAATATTTTGTATTTAGTAAACAAAGTGTTAAGAAAGCTAAATATTAAAATAGTTTGAAATGGTTTTAAAAATAAAAAAGATAATGACAAGGTAAATAAAATTAGTGATGATCTTTTAGAAATGAATAAAAACAATCCTGATAAAAAAGATCTAGAAATTAAAAAACCAGAACAGGAAGTTAAACCAATTGAAGTAAAACCTGAATAAGTATTAGAGCATAATGTAATTCGGTAGTGTAGCGATTTTTGGAGAAACTCATTTTTAGGTTATCTTTTAAATCGCTTGATAACAACTATTTTATATCACATAATCTATCCGGAAATAATA
>CASDXH010000013.1 GCA_949285105.1 uncultured Mycoplasma sp.
TCATCTTTGTTTTCTGGTTTTCTTGACATAACTCACTCCTAAAATTTATTTTAAACTTTTTTCTAAGAATGAGTTTCTCCAAAAAATGAGACAGTACCTATTGTTAAATAGTTAATATTATTATGATCATTAGCATTTCATTATCAGTTGCTACATATATTAATATATGTAAGTTAGTTAGCTAAAAACCCGGGAATTTTCTTAATTTAATATATTTAAAAATTCTTTAAACAGGTTAGCTAAAACATATTTTATTGATAAAATTAAGTAGTAGCAATATTTGTTACGTAATTTTTTTAGGAGAAAAGTGTATGTCTTCGTTATCAATTAATGATGGTAATAAGACAGTTCAAACACCAGCAACAGAAAATTCTGTTCAGAGATTAGGTGTAGATAAAACCAAAACACAAGATAAACCTATTAGTAATGCTAAATTGGTTGTCATGTGAGGGATTATTTTATTGGGATATTTCTTATTTGTTGTTCAATGATATTCTATTAGTAACTTTGCACCAGGTTACAATACTAACATTGGTACAACATCAGATATCGCATTAAACTCTATGCCTAACTGAACAATTACACTTATGCGTGGTGTTGGATCTATTTTAGCTGGGTGGTTACTAGCTAAAGTTGGTCATAAATGGGCTGTAACTATAGTTTTAACTTTAATGGTTTTAGCTTTTCCATACTTAATAGTAGTTGGTATTAAATGACCAGGTACTGACCAAAATTTAAATGGAACAGCTTTTGGATTATTCTTATTCTTTAGATTATTTTTAGCAATTGGTGGTACAACACTAATTACTTATACAAACTCAGTAATTGCTAAAATGCCAGTTGAAAAAAGACCTACTTTCATGAGTTTGAACCAAATCGGATTTAACGGTGGAGCTTTCTTTGCTAACATCTTCTTCTGTTTTGGTCTAGGCTCAATTATTAACTCAAAACCAGAAATTTGATTAACAATATTATCAGTGTTTGTTGGTTTGATTGCTATATTGTTAGTTGTTTATATGATTATGGGTGTTGAAGTTGTACCAAGACAAAAGAAGAATAGTGGAGTTGTTCAAGAAACTACATTTGGTCAAGTTTTCAAAGATAGTTATACTTGAAAGATGGCTTCTATTTTCATTATCTGATTAGTAATTGTTGTGTTTGTTAACAGTGGATCTATGAGAAGTTTTGTTGAAAACTCTCCAATGAACCTTTACTACTTAATTCAATGAAATTTAGAAAATGGTAAATCTGCAACAAGTATGGCAGGTGCAACATTATCTACAAAAACTAGTGTTGTAGTAGGTTCTGGTTTTAACTGAATTTGACCTACATATATTTGTTTGTTTGTTGGTAGTTTCTTAGTTGGTTTCTTTGTTATTTCTCCATTTAACAAAACTATTTACAAAAGAAAAACATTTATTAATTTCTGTTTTGGAATTGCTGCTGTATTCTGTTTAATCTCATTATTATGTGGATACTTAGGAGGATATGGTAACAAAGCTGCATTATCATTCTTCTTTATCTTCATTTTCTTGAGTGGTATCTTCTCTTGAGGTGTTCAACCAGTTCTATTAGCTTTATATCAACAACATAGAAAATCTAATCCAACATATGCAGGTATAATTGCTGGTATTATCTGAGGTGTTGGTTATGTTGGATATACAATTGCTGAATTAACATTATCATTAGCTTTAAGTTACTGAACTGGTGTAGGAAGTAACTCAGGTGCTGTTAATAGTAGTCTAGTTACTACTGCAGTAAAAAAAGGTAATGAATTAATGAAAGGTAATGGAATGATGAACAACATGATGGAAGCAACAACTCAACAAAAATTATCGCTTCCAGATGCTATGAATCAATTAGGAACAAAGGGTCTACTTAAAGTAGGTGAACAACCAGGTACTATTTTCGTTATAGTAATGTTCTTCATTATATGATTAGCAGTATTCCCAATTGTATTCTCATTACCTGAAGCTGGTTTAAAAGACAAAGACGGAAACTTCAAAGAATTTGATAAACCTTGAAACATAATGAATTGAAACTTCAAAAATCCAGACATTCTAATTAAAAAAGCATAATCAAATAGTTACATTAAAATTTGAGAATAAGGAATTAAAAGCCTTATTCTTTTTTTATTAATTTATGTTATTATGTATGCCTAAAATATAAAATATGTTATCATTATAAGGATGTTTTTTATTTTAATTAGCATTTCATTTATAGAAGAAAGGTATAAGTTATGAAGAGAACATTACAAAGAAACAAACGTAGAAGAGCTAAAACACATGGATTCTTATCTAGAAGTAAAACTTCTGAGGGAAGAGATGTTATTAGAAGAAGAAGACAAAAAGGTAGACACAGTTTAACTGTTTCTGATCAATCAATTTAGTATAAATTATGAAGAGTAAATATATGTTAAAGTCACGAAAAGATTTTGATAATCTTTTCGCTAAAAAATCATTATTTTATTCTTCTTTTTATATCGTTTATTTTGTTAATAATAAATTAGAACATTCAAGACTTAGTGTTTCCATAAATAAGAAAGTACAAAAACTAGCAGTTGAAAGAAATAAAGCAAAAAGACAAATAAAAAACATACTATACAATGAAAACTTCTTAAGTTTAAAAAAAGACATATTAGTTGTAGTTAAACCTGATTTTTTTAAAGCTAATTTTGAAAGTAAAAAAGCAGTACTTAATAAATTAATTGATAAAATTAAGAATAATAAAAGGTAAAATATAATCATTAATTTAAAAGGAGATAAAAGATGTCTGAAAGAAATACAAATCTATATAGTTTTGTAGCATCTCCTTTTTGAAATCAACAAAATGATCCAAATAAAGCAAAAAAGGATTTAACTAAAAAAGTTTTTAAACAAATATTTAAATGAACTAAATTACTGATTTATATGTTCTTATTTATTATGGGTTTATGAGGTTGTTTTCAAACAACTTTTGAAGCTGAAACAAAAACACAAACTATTATTGGTCAAGGTCTAGAATTTGGATATAACTTTGGTACTACTGGTGACTTTAGATATGACCTTTCTGCAAATGGTGATGCCCAGTACTACACCTTTTCAATCCAGAACTGAGGATTTATGTATGGACCATTTTTTGCACTATTTGTTTATCCAGGGGCAGCATTAGTTTTAGAGATAATGTATCCTCTTAGAAATGCATGAGGTGGTTTAAACACATTACTAGCAATATTTATTCTTTTATTTCTTATTAGAACTATTACTTTACTTATTTCAATTCGTTCTACAATTCAATCTGAAAGAATGTCAGAGATACAGGGTAAGATAGCTGAGATCAACGCTAAATATAAAGATGTTCGAGATACCCAGGGAAAACAAAAGAAACATATGGAAATGAATGAGTTGTACAAAAAATACAACATTAAACCGTTTGCTATGTTTGAACAAGTATTTGTAACCCTACCAATTTTCTTAATCGTTTTTCGGGTGGTTACAATCTTAAGACCAATTAAATCAACAAGTTTATTTACTATTTGATATCTTGGTAACGTACCATTAAATGAGATATTACAAAACCTATCAAATGGTGGTTGAGTTTACATCTTCTTCTTGATGATAGTAATACCAGCACAAGTTATATCTCAAAAGATTCCACAATGGTTAGCTAAAAGAAGAAATGTAAATGCTGTACCTCTGAGTGAATCAGCTAAAAAACAAGCTAAAAAAACAAAAACGATGCAAACAATAATGATGGTTGTATTAATCTTTGTAGTTGTTTCATCCCCTTCTGGTGTTGGTTTATATTGATTCTTATCATCTTTATTTACAATTCTACAAGCATTTATAATTCACAAGATGATTATGGCTAAACGTAAAAAAGGAACAACTCTTGAAGACAAGCTTAGATCGCTTGGAATTTACTAGTAATATGAATAAAAAACAAATATTAACATTTATGAATGAAAAAAATTTTTATCCATCTAAAAAGATGGGTCAAAATTTTTTATTATCTAACGAACATAAAAAAAGAATTGTAGATGCAGCAAATATAAACAAGGATGATTTTGTTTTAGAAATTGGTGCAGGCTTTGGAGCAATAAGTGACTATATAATTTCTAAAACAAAAAACTTTACCATTATTGAATTTGATAAAAGATTATTTGAATTTTTATGAAACAAATTTAATAATACTAGTATTGAACTAATTAATTCAGATATATTAAAAGTTGATCTAAATAGTTTATTAAACCAAAAATCTGGATCATCTAAAAAAGTAATATCTAATCTTCCATATAGCATATCTTCACAAGTAATTATTAACCTTATTAAAACTAAACAAGTTGATGATATGTTTTTAATGGTTCAAACTGAGATGGCTAATAGAATAATTTCAAAACCAAATAGTAAAAAATATAATGGTTATACTGTTTTAATTAATCTATTAGCTAATGTTAAAAAACTATTTGATGTTCCACCATCAGTTTTTTACCCAGAACCAAACGTATATTCAACAGTTATTCAAATAACACCAAAAGAAAATTCTATTGATATTGAATCAATGGAAAAGTTTTTAAAATTGTTATTTAGTGAAAAAAGAAAAAAGATATCAAATAACTTAAAGAAAAATTATTCAATAGATAAATTAACCAAAGCTTATGTAAAATTTAATATTCAAGAAGATGTTAGGGCAGAACAACTTACGCCAGAACAAATTGTTTCATTATACGAGGAGTTAAAATAATGAAAAATATTAAAAGTTACGCTAAGGTTAATTTATTTTTATTAGTTAAACCGTTAAATAAAAATGATAAACTTCACGATATTAAAAGTTGTTTTGCACTTCATAAAGATTTATATGATGAAATAACAATTGAAAAGATTGATGATCAAAATGATGAAATAATTTATTATTCTGAAAATAAAAATCTAACAATTAATAATTGTTTAATATCTAGGGCATTAAATGTCTTAAGAGAAAACAACTATATAAAAGATCATTACAAAATAGAAGTTAAAAAGAATATACCAACTTCGTCGGGTTTAGGTGGAGGTAGTTCTAATGCTGCTTCTGTTGTTAAATTTATATTAAAAACAAATAAGAAATTTAAACCAGACAAAAAGTTAATAGAACTATTACATAAAATAAGTTCTGATATGATCTTCTTTCTTTATGATTATGATTTTGCAATTGTTAAAAACTATGGAAAAAAAGTAAAGAAACACAAATTTAAAAATGAATTTAAATTTGAACTTTTATTAACAAAAATAGATTGTGAAACTACTAAAGTATTTAAAACTTTTGATAATCTTAATCTTAAAAATCTAAAAAGATCTAGTATTAAAAAAGAACTAACTAAAATTAAAAAGAAACAATATAATTTATTGGTGAATAATTTGCTTATGGCTTGTTTAAATACATATCCATATATAAGTGAAATTTATAATAGAATCAATAAAGAGGATCAAAATTATTTACTCTCTGGTTCTGGGGGAACATTCTTTAAAATTGTGGAGGTTTTATAAATATGAATAACAATAGTACAAATAAAATAGTACGAACAAGATATGCACCATCACCTACTGGATTATTCCATATAGGAGGGGCTAGAACAGCTTTATTTAACTACCTATTTGCTAAAAAAAATAATGGTGACTTCATTGTCAGAATTGAAGATACTGATATTGATAGAAATGTTGAAGGTGGAGCTGAATCACAATTAAATAATTTAAAGTGATTAAGAATTTTTCCAGATGAATCATTATTAAATCCTGGTAACTATGGCCCCTATATTCAAACTGAAAAATTAAAGAGATATCAAGAATTAGCTAATAAATTATTAGAAGAAAAAAAAGCATATAGATGTTTCTGTACACCAGAAAAATTAGAAGAAGATAGAAAAAAAGCTTTAGATAAAAAACAAACTCCAAAATACAACAAAACTTGTTTAAAGTTATCTGAAGAAGAAATCCAAACTAATTTAAAAAATAACGTTCCATATTCAATAAGACTTAACATTGATGGTAATGATCTTTTTGTTTGAAATGATATTGTCAGAGGAGAAATATCTGTACCAGCTAGTGCTTTAACAGATCCTGTAATATTAAAATCAAACAACATACCAATGTATAACTTTGCAGTTGTTGTTGATGACTATGATATGAAAATATCTCATGTTATTAGGGGTGAAGAACACATATCAAATACTCCTTACCAACTAGCAATAAAAAGAGCGTTAGGATTTGAAAGTGAAATTCAATATGGACATCTTTCTGTAATTGTTGATGAAACAGGTAAAAAACTTTCTAAAAGAAACATTGAACTTAAACAGTTTATTGAGGATTATAAAAACATGGGATTTTTACCAGAATCTATAGTTAACTTCATGTACCTTTTAGGAATGGCTGCACCAGATGGTAAAGAAATATTTGATATGCAAACATCAATTAAAAATTTTGACATTAACAAAGTTAGTAAATCATCTACAATGTTTGATTTTAAAAAGATGGAATGAATATCATCAGAACATTTCAAAATATTATCTGATAGTGCTTTTGTTGCTTTTGTTTCTCCGTTCATAGAAATAGAATGAAAAGACATTGCTAAGCACAAAACAGAAGTTATTTTATTATTTAAAAATCAAATCACTTATGCTAAACAACTTAATGATTTGATATATGAAAACTTCTTACAAGAAAAAGACATAAACCCTGTAATTAAATCTCCTATCTTCAAAGAAGAAGGAATAAAAGAATTTATTGAGATCTACAAAAACAAGATTAAAGCATCAGCAGAATGAACAGTTGATTCAATAAATGACATCATTAAACAAATTAAAGAAGAAACTAATAGAAGTGGTAAGAATTTATTTATGCCTATTAGATTACTATCAACTCATAGTGAACATGGACCAGAACTTGCAAAAGTTCTTTACATCTTAGGAAAAGATAAAGTTCTTGTAAATGTAAATAAAATCTCTAATAGTTTAAACAAGAAAAAATAAGGTTATTCAAATGGATATTAAAAAAGATTACTATATAAAAGACCCAGTACATAAAGAAATAGATTTCAAAAAAGATAAATGAATCTTAGAACTTTTAGAATGTGATGAAGTTGTTAGACTTGAAGGGATTTACCAACTTGGAGTAAGCTATAAAATATTTCCTTCAGCAAGTCACAATAGACTTATGCATTCATTAGGTACATTTCAAGTAGCCAAAAAGTTTGCAGACTTTTTTGAGGACAAAATTTCTGTTTACCAAAGAAAATTATTTTTAGCTTCAGCTTTATTACACGATATTGGTCACGGACCTTTTTCTCATGTGTTTGAAAAAATAAGTAAGATAAATCATGAAGAAGTAACAAAGAAAATGATTTTAAATCCTTATGGAAACATATATAGAGTTTTGGTTAAAAATGAAATTAAACCAATGGATCTAATTGATGTGTATGAAGGTAATTCTAAATACGAGTGAATTTCTAAACTTATTTCATCAAACTTAGATGTAGATAGAATTGACTACATGTTAAGGGACTCTTATTTTCTTGGGACTCATTATGGGACAATAGACGTTGATTTTTTAATTGAAAGATCTTTCTTAATTGATAATGACATCTATTTCTCAGACAAAGCAATTAATGTAATTGAAAGCTTTTTACTTTCAAGATACTACATGCATAAAGATATTTTTAGTAATAAAAACACTTACATATATGAATGAGTTCTTGAATTAATTTTATTAAGACTTAAAGATCTAAAATCTCAATTTGAAATTCATAGAAACAACATTAATTACTTTGACCTTTATGGTAATTTAGTATTTAATGAAGGACAATTGGATCTTGATAAATATATCAAATACACAGATTGAAACTTTATGGCATTTATTGATTCGTTAAGAACGATTGGAGATAAAATTTTAAATGGTTTAATAAACACATTTATTAATCATAAAGGGGTTACTTCAATTACATATAGTGATCAAACACTTAATAAAGTACATTTGAAATCAGAACAAATAAGAAACATCGAAAAAAAGTATTTATTTAAAGTTATAGATAGAAACCAGAAGATGATTTACTATCCAGGTGATAAAAACATGATCAATATAATTAATGTAAAAACAAACAAACTATATAAATTTAATAATGATAAATTTAATGCCTTTACATGAAATGATGAGATCGATAATAAATTTATTTTAGTAAATACAAATCTTATAAATTAATGAACCAAATTTAATATAAAATATTAATGTTTGAGGGGATACATATGGAAAGACATTTAATTGATACAGCATATGATTGTGCTAAGAAAAACTTTGGAGAATCTCCATTTACTTTTAAAGAGTTATACGAACTTTTATTAAAATCAAACCCATTAATTAAAAATGAGGCTATTGATTTATACATAGAAATACTACAAGATATAAGATTTATATCTCTTGGTAAACAAAAATGATCTCTAAGAGAAAATTATACAAATGCTGAGATTAATAAAATTACTTCTTCAATGTTTGGTTTAGAAGAATACCACGAAGAAGATGCAGATAAATATATGTCAGATGCTGAAAAGCATGAACTTCATTCAAAAGAAGAAAAAGAAGAGCAACTTGACCTTATCATGGATGATGAAGAAGAAGCATCATCAACTCCTAGAAAGTCACCAACACTTCCATCTGATGATATTGAAGAAGACGATGAAATTGATAAAACGGTTATCTCAAATCATGGAGATGATGGATCTAGTGCTGACGATGAATCAGTTGATGATGAAGATGATGAAATCGTTTTAGAAGATGATGAAGTAGAAGTTGATGAAGACTTGGAGTAACAGGAGGAAATTACCATGTCTGCAAAAAAATCTAGATTAGTTAATGTAACTGAGATGACTAAAAAAGCAAGAGCTAATAAATATGCAATTGCACATATCAACACTAATAATTTAGAATGATTAAAAGCAATTTTAGATGCTGCTAATTCTACAAACTCACCAATAATTGTAGGTGTATCAGAAGGTGCTGCTAAATATCAATGTGGTTTTAAAAATGTAGTTGATATGACAAACAACTTAATGGAATATATGGATATTAAAGTTCCAGTGGCTTTACATTTAGATCACGGAAGCTATGAAGGAGCTATTGAAGCTTTAAAAGCTGGATTTACATCTGTTATGTTTGATGGTTCTCATTTACCATTTGAAGAAAATATAACTAAAACAAAAGAAATTATAAAATTAGCTAAAAAATATGGTGCATCTGTTGAAGCCGAAGTTGGTACAATAGGTGGAGAAGAAGATGGGGTTACTGGGGCTGGAGAAGTTGCCAACCCAGAAGAATGTCAAAAAATTGCTGAACTTGATATCCAAATGTTAGCTGCAGGTATTGGTAATATTCACGGATTATATCCAAAAAATTGAAAAGGATTAAATTTTGAAACTCTAACAGAAATTAGTTCTAAAGTTAGTAAACCACTAGTTCTTCATGGAGGTACAGGAATCCCAGAAGATCAAATTAAAAAAGCTATTAGTTTAGGCATTTCAAAAATTAATGTTAACACTGAATGTCAAGTAGCATTTGCTGAAGCAACAAGAAACTATATAAAAGAAAAAAAGGATCTTGATACTAAAGCAAAAGGTTTTGATCCAAGAAAACTATTAAAACCAGGTACTGAAGCAATTAAACAAACTATAATTGAAAAGCTAACTCTTTTTGGTTCGTTGGGTAAAGCTTAGATTAATATTAAAGATGGGTCTTTTAAAGATTCATTTTTCATTTTTTGGGGGTATTTATGAACTTATCTACAGGTATAGTTGGATTACCTAATGTTGGTAAATCAACATTATTTAATGCGATTACAAACTCAACAGTTGAAGCGGCAAACTATCCATTTGCAACTATAGAACCTAATGTTGGGATTGTTAATGTACCAGATAAAAGAATGAAAGTTCTAACATCAATGATAGAACCAGATAGTGTGGTTTATACAACATTTAAATTTGTAGATATTGCAGGACTTGTTAAAGGAGCTTCAAAAGGTGAAGGTCTTGGAAATAAGTTCTTACAAAATATTAGAGAAGTTGATTCTATTTGTCATGTTGTTAGATGTTTTGATAATGATGATATCACACACGTTCATAATTCAGTTGACCCTATAAGAGATGTTGAAGTAATTAATCTTGAATTAATTCTTGCTGATCTTGATGTACTAAATAACAGAATTGATAAGATTGGAAAGAAAGCACAATCTGGAAACAAAGAATCAATTAAAGAAAAAGAGATTTGTGATAGATTAATTAAACATTTAACAGAGAATAAACTAGCAAACACATTAGGTTTAACTGACGAAGAAAAACTAATAATCAAAAGTTATAATCTTCTTACTTTAAAACCAATGTTATATGTTGCAAACATAGATGAAAATGACATTAATACTTACCAATCAAATAAACACTACCAAGCACTAAAAAACCTTGTTGGTGAGGAAAACATTATTGCTCTTTCTGTAAAAATAGAATATGAAATATCTCAACTTGATGAACAATCAAAAGAAGAGTTTATTAAAGAACTTAATTTATCTTCATCAGGACTTGATAAACTAATCTTTAGTTCTTATAAACTATTGAATCTTTCTACATTTTTTACTTACGGAAAAAAGGAAGTCAGAGCTTGAACCTTTGTTAACGGAATGTATGCTCCAGAATGTGCTGGAATCATTCATACTGATTTTCAAAGAGGATTTATCAAAGCTGAAATTATTAAGTATGAAGATCTTGTAGCTTTAAAAAGTGAACAAGCAGTTAAAGATGCTGGGAAATTAAAGCTAGCAGGAAAAGATTACATTATGCAAGATGGTGACATCTGTAACTTTAAATTTAATGTTTAATACTTGGAGGACTTTATGGCAAAATTTAATGCATTTGGAAAAGAAAAAGGTTGAATTGAGTTAATCTGTGGACCAATGTTTGCAGGAAAATCTGAAGAACTATTAAGAAGATTGAAAAGACTTGAATATGCTGATGTTTCATTTTTGTTATTTAAACCAGCTGTTGATACAAGAAGTAAAAAACTTGTAGCTTCAAGAGATGGAAGAAACATGTTTGCAATCGAATTCTCAGATCCTTACGAGATTTTAGACCATGTATTAAACAACATTGTCCATCCACAAGTTGTAGCAATCGATGAAGCACAATTCGCTGATCCTAAAATTGTTAAAGTTTGTGAAGGACTTGCTGACTCTGGAGTTATTGTTTATGTAGCAGCTTTAGATAGAGACTTTAAAAATGAACCATTCCCAGTTACAGCATCATTATTCTGTCATGCAGAACATGTTACTAAATTAAGTGCTGTATGCACTGAATGTGGAGCTCCTGGAACAATAACTCAAAGATTAATAGAAAACAAACCCGCTTCTTACAATTCACCAATTATTCAAATTGGTAATTATGAAGCTTATACAGTTAGATGTAGACATCACCATAAAGTTCCAAATAAACCAATTGATGAAAAGATAAAAAATTTTAAAACACAATATAAAAAATAATTAAATAATGAGGTAATAATTTTATGAGTAAAAATGATTTATTATTTAGTATTCAAGAAGTTTGTATTTATCCTAAATATGTAACAAATATTAGAACAAGAAGTCAATGTAATCCATATATAAATGGTAAACTTCCATTATTTACAGCACCTATGTCTTCAGTAGTAGATGATAAAACTTATCACTACTTTGAAGAAAACAAAATCAATGTAATTATGCCAAGAAGTGTTCCCTTTGAGAACAGAATTAAATTCATAGATAAATGTTTTGTTGCTATGGGTCTTGGGGAAACAGAAGAATATGTTAAAAAGAATTTAAACTATTTAAAATCCTTAGAAAAAATCTACATATGTATTGATATTGCTAATGGTCATATGAAAAAGATGCAAGATGTTATTAGATATCTAAAACTAGAATTTGGTAACAAAGTAGTAATCATGTGTGGTAACATTGCTAATCCAGAAACTTATAGATATTTAAGTGAAGCTGGTGCTGACTATATAAGAGTTGGTATTGGTGGAGGTAGTGGATGTTTAACAGCATCAAACACCGGAATTTTCTATCCTATGGGAAGTTTGATTGTTGAGTGTAAAAAAATCCAAATGAAGATGTATGAATCTTATAAAATTAACTTCACTAAAAAACCAGCTAAGATAGTAGCTGATGGTGGAATGAAAAATTATGATTACATTATTAAAGCATTATTTTTGGGTGCTGATTATGTAATGTGTGGAAGATTATTTAGTCAATGTTGAGAATCACCAGGAGAAATTTGATACAAAAACAAAAATGATCAAGATGTATTTTCATCATGAAAAATGCTTGGAGATCATTCAATTGATAAATCAAATTTAGATTTTAGACCTGACATTTACGACTATAAAAAAATATTCTATGGAATGTCTACTAAAAAAGCACAACAAGAAATTGCAAATGCTAATCATGAAAAAGTAAGTTTTAAAACATCGGAAGGTTTAATAAAGGAAATTCCAATAATACATAGAGTTAGTGGATGAGTTGAAAACTTTGTAAGTTATTTAACTTCAGCAATGAGTTATACTGATTGTTGAGATCTAACAGATGTTAAAAACTTTAATGACTATAGATTAATGACACACGCAGCTCAAGAATCATATAATAGATAAAAAACAAAATATGGAACCAATAGGTTTAAAACCAATTAAATTCCATATTTTTTTTATTTATAAATAATATTAAATTATTAATATATTAATAACTTTATTTTGTACCAAAGATTCTATCACCAGCATCTCCAAGACCTGGAACTATATAACATTTATCATTTAGTTTTTCATCTAATGATGCTATATAGATATCAATATCTGGATGCTCCTTTTTAAGTCTTTCTAAACCTTCTGGTGCTGCTACAAGACAAACAAATGATATTGATTTTGGTTTGTGTTGTTTAACAATTTTAATAGCTTCAGAAGCTGAACCACCAGTTGCTAACATTGGATCTAAGATTATTGCATTACCACCTGATAAACTTTGAGGCATCTTACAATAATATTGTTTTGGTTGTGCTGTCTCTTCATCTCTATAAATTCCTATGTGTCCAATTGAAGATGTAGGAATTAATTGTTTAAGACCATCAACCATACCTAATCCTGCTCTTAATATTGGAATTAATACAACTTTATCCTTTAGCTTTTTACCTGTCATTTTAGATATTGGAGTTTCTATTTCAATATCTTTAAGTTGATAGTTTTTAGTTACCTCATAAGCCATTAGTTGTGTGATTTCATTTAAGTTATCTCTAAATTTAGTTGATTGAGTTTCAATTTTTCTCATTCTTGTTAATTTGTCTTTAATGAGAGGGTGATCAAAAATAAATACCATAAAATATCTCCTAAACATCTTATCTATTATAAACCAATAACCAACAAATATTTTTATTAACTTCAATACAATTACAACTTGTTAACAAAATATCGATATTTTTAGCAAAAAAGTACTATTTTTTATTGCTCTTTTTAAGTAAAAAAATCTCTGTTTTATAGTACTAATAATAGAGTTTTACTGTTCTAAAATGTAGTACTTTTAATTAAAGTAGATAAAAACTCTTATTATTTTAAAAAGCAAAAAATCGTTTTATATTTGTTTAATGGGTTAGAATAAAAAATATTAATTTTAATTTTTTGTAAATTTATAATAAATTAGAACTTAACAAAAATATAGTATAATAGTTAACATAACAAAAAGGCTAAATATGAAACATCTTAAAAATAATTTGGAGAAAGTTACATTTAAGGATTTGTTTATCTTATTTTGAGCATTCATTTGTTTCAAGGTAAAAGAACAAGCCATTTTTGACATCGATAATATTGCTATACATTTTGCTAATGACTATTTAGATATTTACTACAATGAAAAGAGAGTTGAATTTTCTTTTGCTTTTAATAACCCTGAACTAAAAAGTGTTGAGGATGCAAATGTCACTCAAACAATTTTTTTAATTCTTAATTACTACTACTTAGACATATTCAGATCTGAAAATTTTTAATTTTTTATTATTAAAAATTTTTGGAGTTTATTTATATGTGGACAATCATTAAATCAGTATTGCGTTTTTTTAGGTCTTCCAAGCTATCAATAATAGGTTTATTTTTATTGATATTCTTTTCTACTGGAATTTTTACCGTACTAAATAACACAAATATTAATCTTAAAAAATCATATGAAACAATTTCAGTTAATGGAAACCTACATGACTTTGTAATTAATGAGAACTTCTCATTAGGTTATGCAAACTATCAAGTAGATGGAATGCCTACAAATGGAAATAATGAAATAAAAACACAAAAATATAAACCATCAACATTAAGCAATACAAATCAATCTGATTGAACAAACTCTTATGAAATCATTAGACAAAAATACTATAAACCAAATCAAAGCGCACCATATGAATTCAGTGAATATTTTACATTCAGTATTACTTATAAAGATGATGCTGAACGTATTCAAAAACTAAGTGATAAGTTATCAGCTTTAGCTAATTTTACTTCTACACAAATAAAAGTTATTTACGATGACGAATTAAAAAAACTTCCTGTGAGTTTTAGAAGATTCACATCTTTAAACATTAACAATACAAAACAAAACATTTTCTATAAAGTTGTAGAGTCATCAACAGATTATCAAATTGATAAGCTTGTATATTATAGAAACGGTTTGATTTATAATGGCAATGATAAATTATCAAAACCAACAAATATTTATAATCTAATATTTGATGGTTTTGATAAAGACACAAAAACCAAATCTAGACTACTAGCTGAATATCTTTATAAAACTTCATGAAGTGATTCAACTACACAAAAACAATTTGAAGCTCTTTGAACATATACAAAAGCAAATCCTAACTTTGATCCATATACAGCAACAATGCAACCAACAGAAACAGCTGCAAAAAATGCACAAAATAATTTAAAGAGTCTTGCGAACTTTGCATCAGGAAAACAAGAAACAAACAATAAAGATTTTATAAACAATAAAATATATAACATTACATTTACTTTATCTGGATCTACAGCTCCAATAACTGGTAAATATGAAGACTTCACAAGTTATGAAATTGTAGTATCACCAGACTACTTATCTAAAAGTGGTAAAAAAATATTTTCATATGAAGATTGAAGAAAACACGTAAGTGACACACAAAAAGATTTTGATGCTTGATTCCAAACAATACCTGATACCTATAAGGTATATATTGATAGTACTCCTTACATAATTATAGGTACTGGTATTTCACCAGACTTTATGTATCCTGTTGTTTCTTTTGCTAATGTTGTTCCAAATAAAGATAAAGAACAAGTTGTTTATACTAACAACAACGGATATGAAAGAATATATGATGCTTTTAGAGGAAATGAGATTGAAGCTTTTATTGTTGGTAAATTCAACAATGGAGTTACAAATAAACAAGCAATTTTAAATCAAATTAATACTTTATCTACAAAATATATGTCATGACCAACGAACATAAAAGCTGCATATATTTTTGATGATACAAGTAATACATTATCTCCTACAGCTTTAAGAGTTCAATTTGTTCCACAAATTGTTAGAACAGTTTCAGTTGTTTCTGCATTCCTTACTACATTTGTGTTAGCACTATCTGTTTTTGTTTCTACAGTTATTATTAGAAGATTTATTGATAACAACAGAAACAGTTTAGGTATTATGCAAGCAAATGGGTATAAAAAAGTTGAGGTCATTTTTGCAATTTGTGTATTAGTTGGTATACCAACAATATTAGGTTCAGTAATTGGATATACTATTGGTTTCTTACTTCAATGAAAAGCCATCTTATTGCTTGGAGGATTTTGAACAGTTCCAACTCTGATTTCACCATTCTCAATAGCATTGCTATTAGGTGTTTGTATTTCTATTTTAGTTTTATTTTTGGGAATATGTATTTTATTCTCTTGATTATCATTAAGGGGTGAAACATCAGAGTTTATGAAAGACGATGCTAAATATAAAATGTCTCGTCTTTCAGAATACATGAAGAAGCCATTTAAACAATTTAGTATTATGACAAGATTTAAATCTTCTGTTGCTTTCTTGTCATTATGAAGATTAATTATTCTATCAGTAATGTCATCTGCTTTAATGTTATCTTTAACATTTTCTTTAGCTTCATATGATAAATTTGATTATTCAGCAAAAAAATCATTTGAACCTAGAAACTATTTATACTCATTGAATTTAACAACACCAACAGTTCAAGGTGGGCAATATTATGCAGTACCATATACTGCACAAGGGGTGAGTTTAAATAAAAAGTTCTATTTTAATAACACAACTTTAGATTACATCCCAACAGAAGATTTAATTTCACAAAATTATTTAACTAATAATTCTGGTTATAAAGACTATGCAAGCGATGCTCAATTTTCAAATCTTCTAAACAAATATGGAAATTACCAATTAGTTTCTAATGCTGATAATAATCTTCAAAAAACTAGAATTGATTACTTAACAAACAATACAACAACTAAAGCTTTAGCTGATATTAATTTAGGACTTAGTGGTACTTCTTTAAGTGCTAATCCTTGATCAATTGCTGAAAGATTAATGCCATCAAACAATGCAAACTATGCCAATGCAAGTTTTACAGGTATGTTTGAAAAAATGATAACTGATATAAAAAATACAGTTACACTTAATGGCAAAGTACAAACTTATAAAGATGCACTTATGTCATTTACTAAAGATGTTGGAAATGACTCAAGTGGTTCAACAGCATTCTATGATTCTAATACTGGACACTATCGTGTATTTGATGATAATAAGATAGTTAATCTATTTGCTAAAATTAGTAAAGACTTTATAATTTTAGTTCTTAGTGCATATGAAAATGCTGACTATGCTCAATTCTCATATAACATTAATTACAACAAGATTATTGTTAATAATAATGATGAACCTTATACATATGTAAACTTCAATATTGAAAAAATAAATGGTAAAGACTTTGTTGTAGCTGATTCTTTAAATGCTATTGGTATAGATAAAAACACAAAGAGAATTTCATTAAAAAATGAAAACGATATGCAAATAAATAATAAGTTAGATAAGGATGCTGAACTTATTAACAATACAGAATACTATCCAATTATTATTAATGAATTTACACGTAAAGAATATGGTTTAAATATTGGTGATACTTTAGAAGTAAAAGTAAGTAACACAGCTGATAGATTTTCAAGACAATATTATGCAAAAGATGGTACAGTTCCTGATGTACTTGCACATTTTAAAGTTGTAGATATAACAACAACTTATCAGGGAAATGAATTCTTTATTAGTAGATATGATGCTAATAAAATATTAGGTTTAGAAATTAATAATAGAAAAATTCCTCTACCAACAAAAATAGGAGACCTTTCTTCTACTGTTAATTGATCAAAGGTTACTGACCTTCCAAGAAAAAACCAATTTGTTTCAGAGATAAGTGGTTTTAATGGAATATTCTCTACTAATGAAAATCTAGTAGAGGTAACTCAAGGTGTATCTTTATATTCTCCTAGTGGTATATATGCAGCAGTTGATAAAATAGAAAACAATGCAACTGTAAAAGAATTGTTTGCAGCTAAAGATAGTCTTAATAAAGCTAATTATGAAAAAATAAAAGACCTTACAGGTTTTGATGGAATTACTTCTGTTGATACAGCTATTACAGTTTTGAGTAATATATTTGGTCAAAGTTCATCGTTTACAATATTGTCGCAAGCAGATTCTAGAAACTCATTGTTTGCAGTATTTGAAAACTTAACAACAACTACAAATAATGTTCAACTAGTTGTTCTTTCAATAATTATTATTGTTTCACTATTAATAGTTATATTAATATCTTCTATGATTATTGGAGATTCAATTAAACTTGCATCAATATTAAAATGTTTAGGTTATCCAGATGATAAAAATGCTGGTACATTCTTAGCAGTATACTTCCCAGTATTCTTACTAGGTTTAATTATCTCAATTCCATTCTCCTTATTAATTAACTTTATTTATGTAAATATTATTTTCCACTTTGCTGGAATACTGCTAGTTATGCCATTTGTATGATGACATTATGTCCTTAGTGCATCAAGTGTAATCATCATCTTCTTATGTTCTTATTGAATAGCATGATATAGAATTAAGAAAATGAATCTTACTAGAGCTATAAAATAATTTGGGTAAATATATGAAGGAAAAAAAATCAGAAAAAAAACATGAACTTGATCCAAAGTTAATTAAGGAAATTAACGATGTAATAAGACTAAACAAAAAGCATAACGGTCCTAAACAAGCAAACAATACAGAAGGGTGTATTTTTAACTTAACTGATGTTAATAAAAAATATACCAACGGGTACATAGTAAACCATGTTCTTAAAGATATTAATATTGAAATTAAAGAAGGTGAGTTTGTTGTTATCCTTGGTAAATCTGGTTCTGGTAAAACAACATTAATGAATATTTTATCTGGACTAAATAGAGCAACAACTGGTGATGTTATTGTTAATGGTTTTAACTTAACAAATTTAAGTAATGCTGAACTTACAACATTTAGAAGAAAATATGTAGGATATATATTCCAAGAATATGGTTTGTTAGCAACCCTTAATGTTTATGAGAATGTATTAGCTGGATTTAATTTAAATAAAAAAGGAAATAATAAATCAATAGTTGATGAAACACTTAAACTTGTAAATCTTTATGAACGAAGAAAGAAATTTCCAAGTGAACTATCTGGTGGTCAACAACAAAGAGTTGCTATTGCTAGAGCAATTGCTAAAAACCCAAAGATTATTTTCGGAGATGAACCAACAGGTGCTGTTGATTCAAAGATGAGTAAAACAATATTAAAAATTCTTAAAGATATAAATAGAAAAAAGAATACAACAGTTGTTATTATTACTCACGATTCAAACATAGCTAAAATTGCCGATAAAGTGTTCTATGTAATTGATGGTATGATTCAAAACGTAACAATTAATGCTAACCCGATAGAACCCGAACAACTTTAATGAGAAAGAGAGTACATTTTAAAAGAATGTACTTTTTTTATCCTATTGAGAACTCCTTATGCGTCATTTTTAAAATAGAATAATTTAGTAAAAATAGTCTCAAAAGAAATATAATATTTCTACTTATATATTGAGGTATTACTAGTGATATTAATTGGAAACTCTACTGATATACACAAAATAGTTGAACAAAAAAACTCATGACAAAAACTGTCTGGAATGATAATAAAAACTGATTATAAAATAGTTGCTCACTCAGATGGTGATATTATTATTCACTCAATAATTGATGCTATTCTTGGAGCACTTGGTGTGGGCGATATTGGTGAATATTTTAATGATAAAGATGAGTCAAACAAAAATATTGATTCAATTGTAATGTTGGAAAAAGTTATCAAAATCATGCAAAGATGTGGTTTTAAAATTAATAATGTTGATATTACTTTTATTAGTGAACACATTATGTTAAATAACTATAAATTTGAAATGAGAATGTTATTAAGAAAAATATTAAATTGTAGTAATGTTTCATTGAAAGCTACGAGATGAGAAGAGAATAAATTGCTTGTTCAATCTAATTGTTCTCTAATACTAAAAAGTATCTAGTGTTTTATATAGTTAATAAATATTTATGTTAATATTTTTTATATACTAATTTATTGAAGAATGAGCGAAAATGGATAGCAGAATAGAAGAAGTTTTAATAAGTGAAAAACAAATAATTGAAGGGATAAAAAAAGCGGCTCAATGAGTAGATAGTGTCTATAAAAACGAGGAAATAGTTGTTATTGGTTTACTTAAAGGTTGCATTCCTTTCTTTGGTCAATTAGTCTCAAATATTAAAACAGATCTTGAAATGGATTTCATGGTAGTTTCAAGTTTTAAAGGAATGGAAAAAGCTGTAGGGTTACCAGAAATTGTTACAGATATTAAAACAAATATTAAAGATAAACATGTTCTACTTGTTGAAGATATAGTGGATTCAGGATATACGGTAAAATATGTTTTTGATTACCTTAATGAAAGATCTTGTAAATCAATTAAAGTTATTTCATTATTGAATAAACAAGAAGGAAGAAAAGTAGATTTTGATCCAGATTATTATTGCTTTGATGTACCTAACAAATTCCTAGTTGGATTTGGTTTAGATTACAAAGAAAAGTTTAGAAATCTACCATACATAGGTGTTTTGAAAAAAGGAGTCTATAGTGTATAAGAAATATTTAAATAGATATGTTCAAAAAAGATTACAGCAACTAGAATTTGAAGACAAAAAATCTGATACTAATGAACAACCAAAAAAGGACAATGATTTTGAAAGAATTAGAAAAGAAAATCTAAATCAACCTAATCCTAAAAACAAAGAAAAAGTCAATTGAAGAAAAGTTCTTTGATGAAGTTTAGGTGGTATAGTAATTGTTGGTATTTTTGCAGGTATTGCTGTTTCATTTGCTGGTAGTGGTGCTAAACATTTCAATGTAACAACTGTTAATGCTGAGAATGGGACAGGATATAGTTTTGCAAATGCTAATGACAAAAGAACTATTAATAAAGGAACAACTCCTGCTGTTTACTGAAATACTTCTAATTCAATAAGTATTGTTTATGGAAACAACTTTAGTGGATTCTATGTGTCTGCTCTAGTTTATCATTCAGATGGTTCTAAAGTAACAACTCCGTCAGCTAATAATTCTGCTGAAGGAGTTTACATTTACATTGGAGATATAAGAATTGATAATGCAACAGGAACTGTTGAAAAGAAAATGGCATCCACATCTTCTACTGGTAGTGCTGTATCATCGTCAACATCAAAGGTAACTAATTTATTATTAGCTAACACAACAGAGACATGAACAAAGGACAGCAATCTTACAAGTGCAATGTCAGATACATTTAAAGGTATTGCTTCAAACGCAACTGTTCAAGCTCAATCTACAAACTGATTAGGATTAATATTCAACATTCTTCCACTTATAGTTTCAATAATAATTATTGTTTTAATTTTCAAAAGTTTCAAAGGTATGCAAGGTGGTGCAGCAGGTGGTGCTGATAGCATCTTTGGTATTGGTAAATCACAAGCAAAAATTGCTCAATCAGAAGTTAAATTTACTGATGTTGCAGGTATTGAAGAAGAAAAAGGTGAACTTATTGAAATTGTGGACTACTTAAAAAGACCAGAAAGATATGCTGCTATGGGAGCTCGTGTTCCTAAAGGGGTAATCTTATATGGTCCTCCAGGTACTGGTAAAACATTATTAGCTAAAGCTGTAGCTGGTGAAGCCAAAGTTCCTTTCTTCCAAGTTTCAGGTTCAGCTTTTGAAGATATGTTAGTTGGGGTGGGTGCTAAAAGAGTTAGAGACTTATTTCAAAAAGCAGTTAAAGCTGCTCCATCAATCATCTTCATTGATGAAATTGATTCTGTAGGTTCAAAAAGAGGGAAACTTGAAACAACTTCTGGTTCATTAGCTGATCAAACACTAAACCAATTACTAGCTGAAATGGATGGATTTAGTGGTAGAAGTGGTGTAATTGTTATGGCTGCTACTAACAGACTTGATGTATTGGATGAAGCATTATTACGTCCAGGAAGATTTGACAGACACATACAAGTTAATCTTCCTGATATTAAAGAAAGAACAGCTATTCTTAAAATCCACTCAAGAAACAAAAATCTATCTAAATCAGTTGACCTTGAAGATATTTCAAGAAGAACACCTGGTTTTTCCGGTGCTCAACTTGAAAATGTATTAAATGAAGCTACATTACTTGCAGTTAGAAAAAATAAAACTTCAATTAATACTGAAGATTTAGATGAAGCTATTGATAGAGTAATTGCAGGACCTGCTAAGAAAACAAGAGTTATTTCTCCTGAAGAGAAAAAACAAATCGCTTATCACGAAGCTGGTCATGCTCTTGTTGGACTTCATACTAAAGGTAGTGATGTTGTTCAAAAAATTACTATTATTCCAAGAGGACAGGCTGCTGGTTATACATTATCTGTTCCAGAAATCCAAGAACTATCTATTCAAAAGAAATCAGACTTATTAGGAATGATTGCTGGTGCACTTGGAGGTAGAGCAAGTGAAGAAATAGTTTATGGTAAAGATGCAGTTTCAACTGGTGCTTCAAATGATTTATACAAAGTTACAAACATTGTTAGAAGTATGGTTATGCAACTTGGTATGTCAGATGTAGGTATGACTCAATTTGTACCATCTGAAGGTTCACTTAACCCATATCAACAAAAACTATATTCTGAAACAACTGCATTATCTATTGATAAAGAAATTGATAAGATCATTAAAAAGCAGTATGAGTATGCTTGCAAGATAATTAAAGAGAATAGAAAAGAATTAGATTTGATTGTTGAATCATTATTAACTTTAGAAACTATTGTTAAACCTCAAATCGATTATATTCACAAATACAAACAACTTCCTAAAGAAGTTCTTGAAAAGAAAGCTGAACAATTGAAGAAAAAAGAGGAAGAAGCAAAACTAAAAAAACAAGAAGAGTCTAAAGTAACAAATGATAAAAGAGAAAATGCTAAAACAGAACAAAAAGCAGATACTGTAAATAAAACAGAATTTAACCAAAAGACAGAAAAACCAGAACAAGATAAAAACAAAAAACCAACTGGTAAATAACATTTATGTTCACTATTTAATCAATAGTGGACATTTTATTTTCTCAATATAGGGTTTCACTTATAAACATAGCTTGTTGTATAAACAGAACATTATAAATGGTAAAATCATTGAACTTAAACAAGAATGTTTTCAATATTTGTATTATCTGTGAGGTTTTATTTATTCTAAGATTTATAAACTATTTATAAAGTCCTAAATTATTTGGAACTAATCAATTTATTTAGTGGACAAAATCACCTGAACTTACAATTATCAAAAAATATTAATTATTAATAATGATATATATTCTTTTTTTATATATAATATTAGTAATTAGAAGCGGAGGAGAATTATGTTAAGATTTGCTAATCTATATAAGCTAATTTTAACTAAAAGAGTAAAACTACATAAATGTACTTCTGCTTCTCTGCCTATCCTATTGTGGTACTAATATCCTCGTGTTTTTTTTCTTTTTTCTAAAAATAAATAAAAAACATGAGAGGTATTATAACCATGAGTAAATTAGACAATGCGACTTATAACAATAAGATAAAGTCACAAAGCTTTTTAATTGATTCAAACAAAAACATCTGACTAAATAAAAATGCAATCACTAAAGATGATCATGGATTCCATAGTTTCCACCTTGAATGAGAAAGAATGGAATCAGCTAAATCTTATGCAATCGTTTTATTAGATTATGAAGCATCAAGAGTTATTGGACAAAACTTTGTTCACTGATCTGCTGCTAATATAAAAACAAACTCAATATCACACAAAAGTAATGTTTTAGATTCTCACAAAATGGTACAAGGTGTTAATAGTACTTGTCCATCACAAACAGAGGATAAAAGCGGTGTTATCATAGAATGTATTCCTGGAGCATTTAAAGCACCACACTTTGAAGCATCAATTGGTTACTTTCCACCAATGCCACCTGACAAGCCACATTTATACCAAATTAGAATCTATGGATTAGATAACGATCTAGATTTAAAAAATGGATATTTTTTAGGCGACTTATTTAACAAAATGAGCGGACATGTTGTAGGAATACACACTTTAAATTTTTGATCAAATGGAGACAAGTAATATGTACGATAAATTAGGAATTGGAAATAGAAAAACTATATCTTCACCTGCAATTGATGCTAACGGATACTTAAATGATAAATACGGTGCTAACGGAAAAGAAAACAACCCAACACAATTTCCAAGTGTTTCATTTGATTTGCAATGAGAACCTATTCCAAATGCAAAATCATATGCAATTATTTTTGAAGACTTTGATGCTTGTGAAGTTGTAGGTTTCCCTTTCATTCACTGAATTGTTGCAAATATAAAAACAAATAAAATAACAGAAAATCAATCATTCAATGATTTCAAAAAATGAGACAAAAAAGGTTCTTATCCAAATGACATATTATGACAAGGACACAATAGTTCAGTTAATAGAACTTTAGTTTCAAATAATAAACAAAACCCAAACTTATCTGGTATCTTACCAGAAGGTTTTACAAGTCAAGAAGATATTAACTCATTAATGTATTTTGGACCATATCCACCAAACAAAGAACACTTATATTCTTTAACAGTTTATGGTTTAAGTGAAGAAGCTCAAAATCTTGAATATATAGTAGACTTCCAAAATAATAAAAAAGAAAAATTAAACAAACCATTCTATGCTGGCGATCTATTACAAGCAATTAATAATAAAATTGTAGGTAGTCATACAATTTTATTTAAGTATAAAAAAGCTGGTTAATAATGAGCTTTTCAAATACTTTCATTTTCGTCCCATCTAACAACATTAAATTCTTAAATAAAAGTTTAAATTTAAATGCTAAATGTATTATCTATGACTTGGAAGATAGTGTTCTTCCAAATGACAAAGAAGATGCCTTAAACGTTCTTACTAGCTTTTTATCTTCTAATGCTAAAAATATTAAATCAGAAATAGCCATCAGATTTAATTTTGAAAATTACCAAAAGGAAATTATTTACTTAGCAAAAAACAAAATAAATTTTGATTATGCCATAATACCAAAATTTAATCCATTAATCTCTCTCAAGGAAATAAGCACATTTTGGGAAATAAACAAAATAAAACAAAAAATTATCTTTATTGTTGAAACCACAAAAGGTTTAAACTCAATTCTTAATACAGAAAATACATTTAATTTAAATCATGTGTATGGTTTAATGTTGGGATCAAACGACCTAGCTACAGACTTAGGTTGTTCAATAGATTCTGAAGTTATTTACAAAGCAAAACTAGAACTACACTTATTCTGTAAGTTTAATAATATGGAATTCATAGATTCTCCTGATTTTAATGTTACAAACTATGATGCTTTAAAAACTTGTTGTGCATACAACAAGAGAAATGGTATTAAATTTAAAGCAGCTATCCATCCTAATCAAATAGAAATAATTGATAGTTTTTATAAAGTAGATAAATCAGAATATTTAAAAGCTAAAGAAATTGTAAATTTATACAAAGAAAAAGGTGCTTTTAAATTAGACGATCAAATGATTGATAAAGCTAACATTAAAAAAGCTTTGGACATAATAGAAAAATACGAGAGTGATAAATAATCATGAGTAAAGATTTTTTTATCAATAGATATAAACAAGTTGCTGAAAATAGATATAGAGAAACTAGCGGTTTATATTATGAAGATTTTAATGTAGGTGATGTTTTTGAACATCGTCCTGGAAGAACTATATTAGATGCTGATAATGTTTGATTTACATTATTAACATTGAACCCACAACAAGTCCACTTTGATAATGAATATGCAAGCAAAACTGAATGAAAAAAACTTTTAGTTGATTCAACTTTTACACTAGCATTAGTTACAGGAATGAGCGTAAATACTATTAGTGGTAAAGTTGTTGCAAATCTTGGATGAGATGAAGTAAGACTTACTCACCCAGTATTTGCAGGAGATACAATTTATGCTGAATCTACTATTCTATCAAAAAGAGAATCAAAAAGTAGACCAGATCAAGGAATTGTTACGGTATTAACTAAAGGATTCAATCAAAATAATAAGGAAGTAATAAGTTTTAAAAGAACAGTTCTTGTATACAAAAAACAAGAAAATAAAATTGAAGAACTAACTAACTACTAAGACTCTTATGAAAGATGTTCTAACAATTTATAAAGAAAAACTTACTACTCCAGATAAAGCAATTGAATTAATACAAGATAAATCTAAATTTGCTTTTCCAATGCACTTCATGCAACCCAGAGCATTATTTGAAGCAATAGCTAAAAAAGCTAGAAATAATGGGTATACAAGACTTGATGCTTATTATTTTTCATCAAGAAATCACGCAAGAGAAACTATATTATCTTGAGACCTAAACAAGACTATTATTCCTCACTCATTCTTCATTAGTGAAACAGAAAGAAAAATTAATGCTATAAATGACCAAGAAAATGGTGAAAAAAGAGTAATGTTTCATCCATGCCACTTTTCACAATCTCCTAAAATATTCACTGAAGTTATCAAACCTGATACTTTTGTAACAATGGTTTCACCAATGGATAAGTTTGGATATATGAGCATAGGTTTATCAAATGACTATGCAAGCACTTTGTTAAAAGTTGCAAAGAACATAATAGTTGAAGTAAATGAAAATGTACCTTATACATTTGGAAGTCAAAATACTATCCACGTTTCTCAAGTTGCAGCTATTGTAGAAAATCATATTCCATTGCTAGAAGTTTCTGATGAACCTCCAAAACCCGAAGAATTAAAGATAGCTGAAACTATAGCTAACCTAATTCCTAATGGAGCGACTATACAAATGGGAATTGGTGGATTACCGAATTTAGTCTGTAAAAAACTAGAAAACCACAAAGACCTAGGTATACATACTGAGGTTCTAACTACAGGTATGATTGACCTAGTTAAAAAAGGAGTTGTAAACAACTCTAAGAAAAACATTAACACAGGGAAAACTGTATATACTTTTGCGATTGGTAATAAAGAAATGTATGATTTATTAGATAAAAATCCAACATTTGAAAGTTTTCCAGTTGATTATGTAAATGATGATTATATAATTTCACAAAATGATAATGTTATAAGTATTAATTCAACAATTGAAATTGATCTTACAGGTGCTTGTAATTCAGAACACCTTAAAGGACATCAATACTCTGCAACGGGAGGACAAGTTGATTTTGTAAGGGGAGCTTACAAATCAAAAAACGGTAAATCATTTATCGCTTTAACTTCCACTGCATCTAATGGGAAATATTCAAAAATCGTTCCTAGACTTAGTGGTCCTGTAACAACAACTAGAACAGATGTTCAATATGTAGTTACAGAATATGGAATTGTTAATCTAAAAGGATTATCAAGTTCTGAAAGAGCTTTAGCTCTTATAAACATAGCACACCCTAAATTCAGAGACGATTTATTAAAGGAAGCTAAAAAACTTAACATATTATAATTGTTAAAATACTCCACTAATAATTAGTGGAGTATTTTTTTTATTGCTTTTTTAAAGAGGTTTGAATATGATAAATAAAAATACCACTTGTTAAACATTGACGTGAAACTTGGACTATAATCCAAATTTCATGTTTTTTTATTTATAAATTTAATCTATACTGGTTTGGAGTCATTCAATTTAATTTCTCTTGAATTCTTCCATTATTATAATAATCAATAAACTCAGAAATATAATTTT
>CASDXH010000014.1 GCA_949285105.1 uncultured Mycoplasma sp.
CAAGAAAATATTTAAAATAAAAAAACTCTCAACTTATATTTTAAAGCCGAGAGTTTAATGTAACATTGAAGTGTTGCACTTCACATGTCAGTTAGGGAAAATATTGCATTATAAGGTTTTAATAATACCTTTCTAAGCAATATTTTATTTTTGCATTCATAGATTAAGTTAGTTTTTCTTTTTTAATTTAGCAATACTTTCTTTATAAAAAGATTCTCACTCTTGTTGATTAACATTTTCAAATTTTTTAATTGTGTAAATTCTTACATCATCATCTTTTAAATAACTAAAAGCTTCTTCAATTGATTCAACAGGTTTTTCCCCTCTTCCTAAACAAGTATCTTCAACATAGTTTAAGATTTCTTGCTCAGTCTTAAATATTAAAAATAAACCAACATAACTTGAATGATCTAAAAAGTAATAGTTAGTAACATCTAAATTTTTTTTGTTAAAAATATTCTCTTTTAAAAATGTATTAAAACCCTTTAGGGTTTTAACTACTGAGAAAGATCTTGAACAAAAATCATATATATCATTTAAAGAATTAAATTGTAGTGGCTTATTATTTTGTAATGGTTCTAATATTAGTTTCATAAATGCTCCTATCCAAATTTTTTAAATTATAAATTTAAGTTCCCAAATATTGGAAATATTTTATTATCTCCATAAAATTTCACTTTTTATGTTAAGATATTTAAGTAATATACTAAAGACAGTAACGAGTTTTTTACTTTAAAAATGTTACCGAGGCATATTAACAATAATAATATTTAATTTATTTCTTATTAATATTTTTTGTTAATAATGGTTTCATGTCTTTATGGTATGAAGCCATATTTTAGTTTATTACATTGTTTAGGAAAGGATATAATCATGAGAAAAATAATAAAAATTAAAGAAAATTTAGTTAGCGAAGTTTCTCAAGAAATTAGTAATGCTAAATCATTTATTATTTTTGAATATTCTGGACTGACAGCTGAAGAAATGACTGTTTTAAGAAAAAAACTATTAGCTAATAAAGCTAAAGTTAAAATCTTAAAAAACAACATTTTAAATAGAGCATTAGTTAAATCTAACATAAAAGATTTTGGAGACCTAGTTGGACCTAATGCCATTGCAATTGGAAACGAAGATGAAATTGCACCTTTAAAAGAAGTGTTTGAATTAACTAAAGAAAACACTTTTATTAAAATAAAAGGATCTTACTTAGAAAACCAATTTTTGGATGCAGAAAAAACAAAAGCTGTTGCTTCTCTTCCAAATCGTGAAGGAATGTACAGCATGTTCTTATCATGTCTTACATCACCAATTAGAGGTTTCCTATACGCTCTAAAGGCTGTAGCGGATACAAAAAATTAATTAATAAATTTATTTAGAATTTAAGGAGAATTATTATGGCTAAAATTACAAGCAAAGATATTATTGAATCACTTAAAGAAATGACAATGCTAGAAATTAAAGATTTAATTGAAGCAATTGAAAAAGAATTTGGTGTATCAGCAGCTGCTCCAGTTGCAGCAGCTGGTCCTGCAGCAGCTGGTCCTGCAAATGCTGCTCCAAGTGAAGTAACAGTAGTTTTAACAAATGCTGGAGCTAGCAAAGTTAACGTTATTAAAGTTGTAAGAGAAATTACAGGTTTAGGTTTAATGGAAGCTAAAGCATTAGTTGATAACGCACCAAGTCCAATTAAAGAAGGTGTAAAAATGGAAGATGCTGAAGCTATGAAAAAACAATTCACTGATGCTGGTGCAACTGTAGAATTTAAATAGTTTTTAAATAGAAGTTTTAAATGAAAAAAGATATTCACGCAAAAAGTCAATTTATAACTTTTACATGCGCATCATGTAGTAGTAAATTTGAAATTAAATCAACTTTAAAAGATAAAGAGGTAACTATTGATATTTGTTCAAGTTGTCACCCATTCTATTCTGGAACATCAACTGGACAACAAATCAAAGGTAGAGCTGAACAATTTAGTAAAAAAATTGTTAGTCAACCAACTAAAAAAGTTGAAAAGAAAAGCGAACCTAAAAAACAAAACAAGAAAATTGTTAAATCTCTTGGCAATATATAGTAATGCTTATGGTACTGATATTAATAATCAGTGCCTTTTTTATTTGCTATAAATTCAATTATTTTTTGATTTTTTATGAACAAACGGTAATGGATTACAGCACCATTTATATATATTCTTAACTTATATATTAAGTGCAATATTTAATTGCGTAAATTTCTTTTATTTTATATATGAATACTATTCAAAATTAATGTAATGTTATTAATTCCCTTAACTGACATACGAAGTGTAACACTTCAATATTACATGAAACTCTTAACTTCGAAATATAAGTTAGGAGATTTTTAATTTAAATATTTTTTTGATACACTTGATAAGCAGTTTTATATCCAAATATTTTTCTTGGAATATTGTTAACTTTTCATTCTAGAATTTTTATCTTATCATCACTTACTAAACTAAAGTCTGTTCCTTTTTTATACCATCTTCTAATCATTCCATTTATGTTTTCATTTGAACCTCTTTGGAATGATGAGTAAGGTTGGCAATAATAAACTTTGAAGTTAAATTGTTTAGCTGTTATTCCCATCATTTGAAACTCTAACCCATTATCAACTGTGATGCTTTTAACAGGTAATTTTTCATCACGGAGAATTGTGTACATTCTGGCTATCATAGATTTACAGTTCTTGCCTTTAATTTTTCTAATAACAACTCTTCTAGATTTTCTCTCAACAAGAGATAGCAAGTGATAATGTCCGCTTTCTCTTTTGCTAACAATTAGATCTACTTCTCAATGTCCAAATTCCTCTCTATTGTTTATTTTCTTAGGTCTTAAAGTATAAGAAATACTGTATTTTCCATCTATCTTATTAGATAGCATTCCTTTTTTTCTTCTTCCACCTTTAACATATTTCCTTCTTAAACAATCTTTTCTCTCTATCTTTCAAATCTTAGAACTTATTGATCTAAAAACTTGTCTTGAACTTGGAACTTTAATAGATGGATAATTTTTTCTTATTCAAAAAATAGTAGCTTCAACACCATGTGATTTAGGATTAAATTTTTGAAGAAAAAGATCTGTGAAATTTTTATACTTCATCATAAAAAACATATGACAATTTGATTTTCTTCTTATGTATTTTTTATGAGCTGTTGTGGGATAGTAAATTCCTGTTGAAGATGTATTTCTCTTCAACTCTCTAGAAATTGTTGATCTATTCTTATTTAAGATTTTTGCAATCTTATTCATTGAATATTTTTCTTTATTTCAAAGTATGTATATTAAATGTCTTTTTTCATTAGATAGATGTTTATAAGTGTTCATAAGTGCTCCTATTAATTATTATCTTTTTAACTGTGGACACTTACAAACAAAATAAAAAGAAGTGCATACTCTTTTTGAGTGTTGCAATTCACATGTCAACCGAGGAATGGTTTTGTCCCATTTTAATGTCCTAGTTTAATAGGTTAATAGATATATTAATTTTATTTAATTTTAATATCAACGTCTTTATCAAACTTAAATGTGATATCATCTACAAGTTTTTTAATTTCGCTATAGTTATTTACTTTTATTTTAAATGTTGACATCTTCATGCTATTACTAGCTTTGATAGTTTGGAAATAAGTGATCTCTAAGCTCTTAGAAGTAATTAAGTGGATGATTTGATTTATCTTTAGGAATGAAGTTTTATATGAGATAGAAATTGTACAGTAGTACATTTTTGGGAATGCTTCAAGCATGCTTGTGTTTCATTCCATTACATATTTTTTTGCATTTTGTTCTATCTTTTCACAATTGAATTTATGAATGTATAGAATACCTTTTGATAAGTATCCTACAATTTGCATCCCAGGAACTTTAGAACAACAATCTGGGAATTTAATTTGTTTATAGTTAATTGCTTCTATATTCTTTAATCCATAAGCTTCAAGACTTGTTTTTTCTTTTGCTTCAAACAGTGTGTTGTAAGCTTTTTTTCACCTTTTGTTTTTTGTAAATAAATTAAATAATGTTTCATTCGGAACATTTTTATTAAGTTTTCTATAGAAATCAAAGTATTCTGTTAGTAAAGTGAAATTTAGATAAGAAAGCCTTTTTTTAATTTCAGCAGCTGACTCCATTGAATCTTTTAAATGTTTTCTAATTTCAGATACTAATTTAGATTCTTTGCTTTCTTCTGATGAATCCAATATTTCTCTAACTTTCTTTTTTGCTTCTTCGTTTGTAAGGTAATCTAGTCATTCAGGAGTAACTTGTAACTCTTCTGAGTAATCTATTGTTAAGATATCATTTTTAATTGGGTTATAAGTTAATGGTAACTTAACACTTTCTTTTGTAGCACCCTGAACATAACCTATTTTTTCTGGGTTATATTTAAAAGCCAAATCTAATACTGTTGAGTTTTCAGTTACTACATATCATTTATTATTGTTTTTTAATAAAACATCAAATATTTTAATTCTTGATATGTTTTTTAATCTTTGGGATCTAATTTCATTTGGATCAATAACATCTTTTAATAGTTCCTCATTAATTAAATGTTCTACACCATCAGACTCTTTGTAAATTCAATGAGCTGCAACTCCATAGTTTGCAACATTATCCATCATTGAATTTCTAATTTGAATTTCAGCAAACATCTTCTTATAAACTATAGTTGTATGGATTGATTGGTAAAGGTTAAGTTTTGGCGATGAAATATAATCTTTAAATGTGTTTGGAACAAATGTAAAGTTAATATGAATTAAACCAAGGATTTTATAACAGTCTATAACATTGAAGTTACCAATAATTCTCATGGCAAAGATATCATGGATATCTTTAATATCAATCCCCTTTTCATTTTTCTTGTATGTTGAGTAAATACTTTTAACTCTTTCTGTAACATTACATTCAATTTTGTTTTGGGCTAATATATCTTTAATACTTTTTTTGATCTGTTCTAGGTGTTCCAAATTAGATTCAACCAATTCATCTAATGTCTTTTTAGTTTGTTGGTATTTTTCAGGTTCTAGTACTGCAAATGATAAATCAGTTAATATAGATTTTTGGTGATATAAACCAAGTCTTCCTGCGATGTTAGCATAAACATTAAATGTTTCTGTTGCTATTCTTTTTTGTTTTTCTTTTTTAAGGTGAGAGATTGTATACATGTTATGCATTCTATCTGCGATCTTAACCATTATAGGTCTTAAATCTTTTGTAACTGACATCATCACTTTAATTAGGTATTCATTATTAGCGTTTTCTAAGTTTTCTCTTGTTCTGTTTTCTTCAGATAGCTTTGACACTTTAGTAACGGCTAATACCATCTCTAAAACTTTAGATCCAAATCTTGATTCAATCTCACTATTGTCACAGTCTGTATCCTCTAATACGTCATGAAGTAATCCTGTGATAATTGTATCTTTATCCATCTTTCATTCAGTTAAAATAATTGCAACTTCTAATGGGTGGATAATATATGGTTCCCCACTTTTACGAGTTTGTGTACCGTGTTTTCTGTAAGCAAAATCGTATGCTTTTTTTATTAATTTAATTTCCTTTTCAGAAAAATTATGTTTTTTAAGTTGTAGTGTTAGGAAGCTTAATCTTTTTATTAAATTCTCAGTCATATTTAACCTTTTAATTTTTTAACTAATTTATTCTTGTTTGCTATATAACATATTATTATAATGTATAATAAATTAGTAATATGCAATTTAAAAAGAACAAATCTAAAATATTTAAAATACTTACAATTGTATTTCTTTTCATTGCTTCAATTGTAGCAATGGTTTTTGGCAGTGTAAATATTGGTAACAATAATTCCCAAAAAGGTTTGTTTGGAAATAGCTATTTCATATCTTTTGAAGTTGATCTTAACAACAAAAACACAAGAGCTACAAATGAAGAAAGTTTGCAAAGTGATGCTACAGCTTTCTCTGAATGATTAATTAGTCAAAATATTAATAATACTAATGTTGAATATGAATTAAATACAAGCAATAAAGGTTTCATTTACACAAACATTTTAAATGTTCCTTTAATATCTTATAGAGATGAAGAAGTGGAACAAAATCCTGAATGAGTTTCACTTGATACTATTAAAACTTCAAGAATTGATATATATCAAATTAATGGTACAAAAGAATCTAATAGTAACACTAATGATTATAACAATGGTGGTAACCCATCATTTGGTAGTGGAACAAGATACTCAAAAATACTAGGCCAAGAGAATTTAAATATAGATAGTGCTAGATTAGACACTAGAAAAGAAAACAATAATTTTGGTATACAAGTAAATCTTGACAAGCAAATTGATATTGATGGATTTAATGAGCAAAAATTATCCACTCCAGAATCTGGTAAAGAATTAAAATGAATTGTTATTCAAGACAAAGAGATATTAATTCAAAAGCTTAATTATGCTAAGTTTTTATATTTAAAAAAGAGTCAACCAAATGCCGATGAAAAAGTCATTTTTGATTGAGACACTTTACCTGAAGAATATAGAACTTGAGCGGAAGCTGCTGGAACATCAGCTACTGACCCTATAAGAGAAAATAACCTTTTATATTATTATGATCTTTCAAGTAACAATACAGGAACTAATGTTCCAAATGCAAACTCTAATCTAAAAGCTATTGTAGATAAATTTATACTAGGTACTATTACTTATAGTAATTACAATAATTGATTCCCAGATTCTAAAGTAATTAACGAATCTGGAAATTCAAGCGGTGGGGATACTAACACTAAAACAGGAGCTGTTACTAGAGCTTCTTCTGACGGAACTCCTGCAGTTGCTAGATTGAGCTTCCAGTTAGAAAATGCTAATGAACAAAATCAGAAGTTCTTTTTAAATAGATTAACAAAAATGACTTTTGTTAATCCGATTGTTTCTTTAAACACAAGTTGAACCGCAGATCAAACTAATTTAAACGACTTCAAAACCCTTGGTAAGTCATGAATTAACCAACCATACTTATCAAATAATTTATCTGGTATGAAAGCTTATGAAGCTTCGTTACTAGCTATTGGTATTGTTCTTTTAATTATTGCAATAGTTGTTTCTGTTTTATATAGGGTACCTGGAATATTTGGTGCGATGAGTGTTGTATCAGCTGCTGTATTATCAGCTAGTTTATTTGTTGTCTTAAATATTAACTTTTCAATTCCTGCAATATTAGGAATTCTTATTTCAATTCTTGCATCATTATTCTCAGTATTTGTTATTATGGAGAGAATGCGGAAGAACGCTAAAGAAAAAGTATCAGTTTTTGATTCTATTGGACAAGTGATCAAACGTTCTCTATTTACTGTTCTTGATGTAAACATGGTTGTATTAGTTTTTGGTTTATGTCTTGTTTTCTTTGGTCAAAGTGAGCTAATTGATTTTGGTTTATCTTTAATTGTTGTGGCATTAGTCACTCTAGTTTGTAGCTATTTATTATTTATTTTCCCTTTATATATAATTCATGGTTTTAATAATTTGTGAAACTTTAAATACTTTTTAATATTGACTAGAAAAAGATATGACCATTCAACTGATGTATACAATGATAGTAAGTATACTAAATTCTTAGAAAAGAATAAGAGAAGAATTGGAATTCCTTTATTAGTAGTTGCATGCGTAATAATAATTATTGGTTTTGTATTAGCTTTCACAATTGGTGTACAAAACTCAGCAGCTTATAATAACGGTACAGTCATTTATGTAACAGTTGCTCAAGATAAAATTAAACCAATCTTAGATGCTCTTGGAAAGAATTGAAAATTTGAATGATACAACAATGGAGTATTATCAGCTTCAGCGATTGGTAACTATAGTTATGATTCTATTAACTCTATAATTAGCCAGGTTGTTAATGGAACGAATGGTTCAACTGATCTTTCAGTTACTACAACAACTCCAACGCTTAATATATCAATTGCTAAGTCTGCAATGGATTCAGCTTTAATTGCTATGGCATTGTTATCTATTTACTATTTATTTAGATTAAGTGTATTTACAATCATTCCTTTATTCATCGCTAACGTATTAGGACTATTATTACCATTAACTCTTGTTTACATACTATGAATTCCAATTGATTCATTCTATGTTTATTCAATGTTATTTGTTTCGATTTTCAGTACAATCACAAACACTGTATTTATTTCTGTTACAAAAACAAGATTTAATAAGAAAACAATTTTTGGTCATGATGAAATAATGAAATTTATTATTGGTAACATGAACAATTTAAAAAACCTATATTTATTACAAAGTTTATCTGTTGTATTAATTTGTGCTTTCATGGCAGCATTAGGTTCAACATCTACTCAATTAATGTTTGCATATATAGTTATTGGTTCTTTAATTTCTTTATGATTTGGTCATTACCTTGTTGGTTCAATTTACTTTGTAGTTATCATGATAAGACAAAAATATGTGAGAAACTTTGCTCAAAGTATTGATAAGAAAATAAACCAAGTGGGTTATGATAAAGTTGATGAACAGTTAATTGAAAATATTAATAAATTTAATTAGGATTTAAAATGACTATCAAAGATATAAAAGACTCAATTATTTCAATTAAAGATTATCCTAAAAAAGGAATCTTATTTAGAGATATCACCCCAATATTTTTAAATAGTGATAAAGTTAAATTTATCATCAGTGAATTTGTTAAATTAGTTAAAGATCTTGATTTTGATGTTATCGTGGCTCCAGAATCTAGAGGATATTTATTTGGTTTGCCCTTGGCTTTAGAGTTGAACAAACCATTTATAATGGTTAGAAAACCAAATAAATTACCAAGAAAAACATTATCAATTGATTACACTTTAGAATATGGTCAAAACACACTTCAAATGCACCAGGAAGATTTAAAACCAAATTCAAAAGTGTTAATAGTTGATGACTTGCTAGCAACTGGTGGTACTTCATTTGCAATTCAAAAACTTATTCATTTAGCTAATTGCAAAACTATAGGACATCTTTATTTGATTGAGTTATTAGGTTTATGTGATAAATCTAAAATCGAAGGAAATTTACAATCTTTAATTCAATATAGTTAAAGTTAATGAAATAAACGTGGCATTAAAAATGGGAAACTGTTTTTAATGTTTTTTATTTATGAATATAAAATTTACTTTTTAGTTTTTTAATTATTAAATGAAAACAATTTTATAATAAATGTATTGTTTAATAAAAGGATTATTAATGTCTATAAATACAGTAGATAAATTTTTTAAAAACAATAGTGCATTAATTGTTGTAGATATGCAAAATGATTTTTATATTGGTGGAAGTCTTGAAGTTAAATCGATAAGTGAAATCATAAAACCAATTAGAGAATTATTACATAAAGCGGTATCAGAAGATGCTACTATAATCTTTACTAGAGATGAACATCCAGCTAATCACATTTCTTTTAAAGAGTGACCAGTTCATTGTGTCAAAGATACTGATGGTTCATTAATAATAGATGAATTAAAGTTTTATAGAAAAGATATGATCATTTCTAAAGGGACTGATTCTAACATTGAAAACTATTCTTGTTTTTATAATGGAAGTGATTTTTCAAGATTGAAAATTTTTTTAGAAGATAACAATATTACTACTTTATACTTTGTTGGTGTTGTAGGGGAGTATTGTATTAAACACTCAGCAATTGATGCTATTAATTTCAATTTTGATGTTTATTTAGTAAAAGATGCTATTTGTTGTATTGATGAAAATTTTGATCTAAATTCAATAGATAAAAAAATAAAAGTGATATAGGTATTAGTAATGAAACATAATGAGCACTATTCAGTTCAAAAAGATAATGCAATCAATAATTTAAATATAAAATCAGATGGAATTTATGTTGATTGTACTTTCGGGCGTGGAGGACATTCTTTAGAAATACTTAAACTATTAAATAAGAATGGAAAACTAATATCTATAGATAGAGATAAAGATGCATATGAATATTATTTAAATACTTTTCCTAAATATGAAAATCATATATTTGTAAATGATAAGTTTTCAAACCTTGATAAGATTTTAAAAGATTTAAACATTGATAAAGTTGATGGGTTTTTATATGACTTTGGAGTATCAAGCCCACAGCTTGATAATAAAGATAGAGGGTTTAGTTATAAACTTAATGCTAGACTTGATATGAGAATGAATCAAGATGATAAACTTGATGCATTGTTTATAGTTAACAATTATAGCAAAAGCGAACTTAATAATATCTTTAGAAAATATGGTGAGATTTCAAACCCCACTTATGTTGTTAATGCGATAATTGATGAAAGACAAAAAAAGTCAATTAATACAACTTTAGAACTTTGTGAAATTATTAAAAACAATGTTCATAAAAAAGAACTGTACCAACCAAAACACTATGCTAGAAAATATTTTCAAGCCATAAGAATGGAAGTCAATGATGAACTAAATGAAATTAAAAAATCTATTACATCTGCTTTAGAACACTTAGAACATCAAGGTAGGATTGTAACAATTTCATTCCACTCGTTAGAAGAAAAAACTATAAAAGAATGTTACAACCTAAAGAACACAAATTTTATTCCAAAAGAAATACCTATCAATAATATTAAAAATGAATTTAAAATAATTAATGTTAAACAAAAAAGGGCAACAAAAGAAGAGACTGAAATAAATCATCGTTCTAGAAGTTCATTGATAAAGGTAATCGAAAGGAACTAAAAATGAAAAACACTTATACTGTCATTTCTTTTGGGAATTATGAAACTAAGATACTAGTTTGTAATTATATTAATAACAAACTTTTTCCAGTCTACAAAACTTCTTTCTTAACCAATAACTGCATTGATAATTCAGTTGTTACAGATACTGAATTGCTATCTGAAATAATTAATAACTATATTAAAGAAATGCCAATTCCAATCGAAGAAACAAGAGTTATCTTTAACATTCCAGTTAAATCAATTGTGATAAAAAATCACAATACAGATGAGATGTTAATTAATGGAAATTTAAATAGTGCTTTATGAGATAAGATAACTAAAAACATAGGTCCTTTTGTTCAATATGAAAATAAAAAAGAATTCAATAGAAAGTTCTATCGTTGACAAGCTGATGGTGTTGAATACTTTGAACCACCAATTGATAAAAAAATAAAAAGATTAATTGCAAGTATGAAATCATACTTTGTTGATTTTAATTTATTAAGAAGTTATTATGAAGTATTTTATAAATTAAATTTAAAAAATACTTTTAGTGTTACATGTGATAGTTTTGTAATTCATGAAATGTTTTTACATGAATCAAGAAAAAATAAATTGCTACTAAATATAGGACATATTGAGTCTTCAATTGAATTTTTTAGAAATTCAATTTTATTCCAACAAATAAAAATTCCTTTTGGGATTAAAGATTTAACTTCTAAGATATGTGACTCTGCAAATATACCAGAAGATGTTGCTATTAACTTATTAAAAATCTATAGAGATGTTTCAAAAGTTGATGTTAATTTACCATTAATTAATCACTTCAAACAAAGGTTTTCAGATTATACCCAAACTCTAATTTGTGATATTAATAAATTCATCAAAATATGACTTGATGATCTTGTTAAGCATCTAAATAAATCAATTGATTTTTTAACTTCATATGGATTTTTTGCAGATGAAATGTATATTTATTCTTCAACCGATATTTTTGATTCTTGAATTAATAAGATAAAAACCAAACTCACTCAATATATGGATATAATTCGTTTAGAATCAAAAATGATTGGGGTACAAGAACCTAAATTTATTTCCCTAATTGCTTCAATACTTCATGTCATTGATAAGAAATAAAAATATATTTCAGTCATAAAAGATTGGAATATTTTTATGACTAATTGATTTTTTAATATGTTAAAAATATTTTAACTAAATCAATAAGAAATGAAGTGTTTAATTATGCTAAGATATGGTTTGAAAAAAATATGTTAGCAAGCTCGATTGCTTTAGGTGATACATCGTAACCTAGTATTCCTTTTTGGGAAAAAATATTTTTAGATGACAAGCAAGATAATACAACAATCCAAAACCAGGTGATGGTTCATTAAGTGGAGATAATGGTACTTCTGAAAAGAAAATAGAAATTACTAAACAACCAACTAGTATTGAAGTTTTCCCTGGTGAAACAGCTACAATATCAGTTTAATATAGGCCATATAATTTATTGTCAAACTACAAAGTGAATTTCTGATGATATAAAGATGGAAAACCGCTTGTTTGTCAAATAACTCAAACATTGGTATTGAATAATGTTAAATATAATGATGTTGGTGATTACTATGTTTCAATTAACATTGGATTCTATCTTTTCTATAAATTAGATACTGTAACTTTAAATGTTAAAAATGAATCTTCTCAATATGACTCAATAGTTTTTGGTGGTGGTACACCAGCTACCTACTTCTTTAATTGAGTTGAAAATCCACTTCTTAAAATTGATGCACTTGTTCTATTCTCTAAAGATCGATGTTTCTACTTTAATGGTGAAAAATCAAAGTTGATTTCTATATAGGTGATTTGTTAGTACAACACTATATACATGTCCTGGTAAAAATACATTATATGCAATGATTGATGTGACCGTTCTGAATTTGAAGGTAAGCAACTTAGAGTTACAGCTTGATATGATAAATTAGTTAGAGAAGAAAGAATTAACAAAGTTAATTATTGATAATCATATCTATTTAAGTTATAAATTATTTTCAAATACAACATATAGTTGTACTTTTTTTATTTGTTTTAACAACTCATCCATAAGGAAATAATTTAATCTCCAAGAGCAATTTTAATTAGTCATTAATAACAATATTTAAATATTATTGTACTTAAAACCTATAGGGGGAATGGGCATAAAATTTAAATTAAATTTTTAATTATAATATAAATAATTTGGTTATAATTATTTAAGTTATTTTATGGATAATATTTTTTAATTCTATATGAATGAAAATATTAGCTGCTTTTTAAGGAGTTATAAATGAATAACAATAGAAGTAACATTGATAAAATCTTGAACTCAATTGATGATGAACCTAAAAACTTAAAGAAACCTACAATTGTTATTAAGCCTACAGTTCAACAACCAAGTAGAATAATTGAGTCAAAGAGCAATGAACCAATTTTAAACAAACCAGAAAGTAGTGCAATAGAAACTTTAAACTATGAAGATATTCAAAAAAGAGCTGATGAACACTTTGGGTCATCAAGTACTAGTTTAGTACAAGGTGATAGCAGTATTAAAGTTAGAAAAAGTGTTAATAGTGTTTTAGAAGAAATTAATAGAAGAACTTATGTTCAAACAATGTCTAAAGACAAAAAACAATTCTCTAAAACTTTTAATATTAAAGTTATAGGTATTGGTGGAGCTGGTAATAACATTGTAAAATACATGAAGACTTCTCAAGAATGACCAGACTTTGTTCAAATTATTGCTTTAAATACTGACTATGTTGCCTTAAGTGCAATGGGTGATTTAACAGATATTTTCATCCTTGGTGCTAAAGAACTTGACGGTAATGGTTCTGGTGGTGACCCACAAGTTGGAGAAATGGCTGCAACAGCTGATGCTGAAATTATTAAAGATATGTTAAAAGGCACTGACATTTTAATTCTTACTGCAGGGTTAGGTAAAGGTACAGGTACTGGTGCAACTCCAGTTATTGCAAGAATAGCTCAAGAATTAGGAATTTTAACAATTGGTTTATTCAACTTACCATCAATTGGTGCTGAAGGTAACAAAACTTACTCTAATGCTTTAACAGGATTGCAAAAACTTTCAAGTTTATGTAATGGGTTAACAACTGTTAACAACGATAAAATTATTGGTATTGATAAAGAAAGAACAAGTATTAAAAAGGCTTTTCAAGGTGCTAATAAATACATCAAAACAATTTTTGAAGAAATCATTAACATTATTGTAAGACCTAGTGATATCAATGTTGATTTTGCTGACGTAAAAAACTTTTTCCAAGACAAAAATGGATTCTTATTTATGAGAGTAGATCTTACAGACTACACTAAAGATGCCATTAAAGAAGGTTTAGAATATGCAATTAAAACTGGATTTACTGACATTAACATTAAAGAATCTCCAAAAGCATTATTAAACTTTAAATTAAATGAAAATGTACCAAGTGTTATTTTAGAAAACACAAGAACTGCACTAAAAGAAATTGTTGGGGCAAATAACATTAATATTGTTCACGGTGTTTCATATAACGATGTTTTTGAAAATGCTGAAATTAATGTTTTATTAACAGGTACATTTGATCTTGGTGCTATTGATGAAGATTATGATAATTCATTAGAAAGAATTCCATCATCTTTAAGTAGTTCATCATTATCTGATGATTTTGAAGATAATGACAATGACGAACCAAAAGAAGAATTCAGTAGTCTTTATGGAAAACAAAACAGCGATAGAACTTCTTCTATTGATTACTTTGATAAATTTGCTTCAAACAATAACTTGTTTAATGAAGATGAAGATGAAGAAGATATTGATAACTTCAAATATGGTACAACTTCATTAACAACTCAAGTAAATAGAGTATCAAATACTACAAAGATTGGTGACTTACCAGGAAGAAATAGTCCACCACAAAAAAAGAAAAAAGGTTTCTTTTCAAGACTATTCTCTAAAAAAGATAAAAACAATGAAGCTTATTAATTTATTTTTTTGAAAATATCTATTTTAAATAGATATTTTTTTGTTTATAATCTTTAACAATATGAGTAAAAGAAAATCAAAAAAAATATCTTTTAGTATCATTGGTTTATGCATTTTACTTATTGCAGGTGGAGTGTTTGCTTATTTTTATTTTAAAAATAAAACTAATGATGAATTTACTATTCCAAACCAAACTACTAATTCTTATAAAATTAATGATGATAAATCATTTATAGGTGATATTTGAAATTTAATTGATGAGAAAGTAATTACAAATAAAAATAGCACTAGTATGTCAGATTATAGTTATATAAGAGCAAGAGTTAGTGATCATGCTCCTGTTGGCATAAAATTAAATATTAATAATAACCAATATAATGTTGGTCACTGAAATACTTTAAACTTTACATTTAGTAAAGATAAGCAAGAAAAAGTTGATAACATCTCAAGAACAATATTATTTTATAAATTTGATCTAATTGGATTAACAGAAATTAATGCAAATACTGTAACTGCTAGTAGTAAATCAAATGCTAATTATTTTGTAAATTATATTAATGGTTTATTAACAGAACAACAAAAACAAACTACTGAATATGACATAATTGTTTCAAACAATACTTCTTCAAAATTTGCAGATCCAGGACAAACTGAACAAGTAGCTATTTTATATAATAAAAAGAAATTTGTTCCAGCCAGCTTAACAAACTTAAATGCTGTCCAAAATGATGCTCTTGTGGGTGAAGGTTATTTTTATAGTAATCCTTTAACTAATTTTGATAAAGATACTAGTAGACAATATGATTATGTAAGAAGTCCATTTGGTACAATGTTTAATCTTGTTGATTCAACAATAAGTTATCCAATTACTTTTTTATTTTCACACTTTGATTCACCGGGTGTATCTAAAAATAGTACTAGTAAGAAAACAGAAATTGCAATTGATGGTATGGGAAGTCAAGAATATTTTGAAGCACACCATATTCAAGATGTAATGAATGAATTTAAAACTAAGTTTAATAATGATAATATCATTTTTATGGGCGATACTAATATTAAATTAAATAAACAAGCATCAGCTTTTGATGAAGCTAAGTTAAGTTCTAGTAACTACAATTTCTTATTTAAAGATTCTTCGTTATATTCAACATCTTTAGCTACTGTAAATACAGTTGATAAGTATCCAGATGATAGATTAAGATGATATTCTAATCCATATGATAAAATCATTTATTCTTTAAAACAAAATTAATATCATAATTGAAACAATAATTTTTTAGATCTTGATCATTCTTTAATTATGTTTTAAAGGAACGATAAAAAGATAATCAATTGTTTTAATCTTTTGTATAATTGTTTAAATAAAAATATAGGAAAAAATAATTATTTAATTTGTTAAAAATTTTAAAAATATTATAGTATAATAAAGTTTTATATTTTACAAACAAAGTTATTTCCTATATAATTAAAGAGATATTGTAATAAGGAAAGATATGAAGAAAGCAACTAAGGTTTATATTATTGATGGTATGCTAGCAGTGTTGTTGATTATTTGATTGCTAGTAACATTAGCATCATTTCAATTAGTTCATATTGATTTCCTAAGTGGACTTACATCTAATGTTATGTCATTAATGGGGAATAAGTATATAGGGGCTATATTTATATATGCTGGTATTGGTTTTTCAATATTCTATACTTTATTAGTCGTATTGCTATATTACTGAAGACTAAATAAAAACTTATTGTTTTGAATGAATGTCTTTTCTTACTCATTACAACTTTTTGCAGTTTTAATTGGTGTTATGATGATTGTTATTAATTTCTAATTAATAGCAATATTTTTTATTTAGTTAATAAATAATATATAATAAATGTTACGTGCAGAATAGGAGTTTATTGAATGAAAAACAAAGTTGTAATATCGAACGTAGCAAATTTACCGACTGAATATGGTAATTTTAAAATCGTTTGTTTTAAAGAAAAAATAAAATTTAATTACTATAAAGAACATCTTGTATCATTTACTGAGAAACTTGGAAATATTCCTTTAGTTAGAATTCACTCAGAATGTTTAACTGGAGATGCTTTTGGTAGTTTGAAATGTGATTGTGGACCAGAACTTCATAAATCATTAAAAGAAATTAGTGAACACCCAGATGGGGGGATATTAATCTACTTAAGACAAGAAGGAAGAGATATTGGTTTATTTAATAAAGTGAATGCTTATAACCTTCAAGACAAAGGAAGAGATACTGTAGAAGCTAATGTAGAACTTGGTTTAAAAGCTGATGCTAGAAAATATGATATTGTTAAAAACATTTTTGATTACTTTAATTTAAAAGAAGTTGAACTATTAACTAACAATCCAGAGAAAATAAGTTTTGCTGAAAAGTATGTAAAAGTTGCTAGAAAGAAAATTCTTACTGGATTAAACGAATGTAACAAAGACTATCTTGAAACTAAGAAAAATAAGATGGGACACCTAATATAAAAATATGTACTGATAGTATCAGTACTTTTTTATAAAATTAAAAAAATAATAATAAAATATATAATTATTAATAAACATGCAGGTTCTTATTATGCAACACAGAAAATTTTTTAAAATTGTATCTATCACTTTAGGTTTATGTGGTGGAGCTATCATTATTCCAACTCTTGCTTCTTGTAGCGTACAACAAACAAGACAACCATCTATTAAAGAATCTATTAACTTAAACATTAAGTTTTCAGATCTTCTTACAACAAATGGATCTCCAACTAATGGAGCAAATTCAAAAGCTGTACCAGCTGCTACAACTGAAGTTTTAAAAACTCCTAAACAATTATTTGAAGAAGAGTTTAAAAAATACCCACAAGAGTTTATTAATAATTATGATGTTTTAACTCAAGATCAAGTTGCTAATTTAAAACTTGAAACTACTGCTAAAAATACTAATGATAATTTTAATAATGGTAGTATGACATATGAACAATGAAGTAAAAAGAGCTCAACTACTGTAACACCTAATAAGAAGGCAATAGCTGATATGCCTATTGAAAAAGTATATTATCCAAATGACGGAAGCTATTTTACTGTAAGTTCACCAAAAGAACTTCATGATAAATTAGTTAAAGATATTACAAATATTTTTGAAAAGATCCAAGGTAAGCCTACTGAAAATAAAACAGTGACTTATGAACTTAATGATAATTCAAAAATTGGTTACACTAAAAATGATGACCTATTGCATGTTAATGTAATAAAAACTGAAACTACGTCAGATCAGCCAAAAGAATTAAACAAAGATATAACTGAAACACAATATGATTTATGTATTCCTACAAGCAGTGTTTTCTTCTTTGTTAAATCAGATACTTTAAAAGTTACTTATATGAAAGAAGAAAATACTTTATTAGATTTAAGTAGAGGAGTAACATATTTAAATTTTGACATTGGTATTCAAGGTCAAGCTATGTCTGAAAAGTTTACTAAAGAAAACTTGATGATAGGTACAAAACAACAACTTGTAAAAGCTGGAACAACTCAAATTAATATTAATACTGTTCTTACAGCTCTAGGATGAATCAAAAAAGAAGAAGCTAGTGGTAATCAAAAAGATGGTGAAATTGTTCTTGATCAACAAAAAATTTCAAAAGACCTTAATGTGTTTAATGCAAGTTTTTCTGAACCTAAATTATTTAAAATAAATAATGGTACAAACCCTAATGCTACTTATCGTGTAGGATTTAGTGCTGCACCAACTGTAAACCACAGTTGAGCAATTGATGGAAGTATTGAAAAGAAATTAATCACTACTGGTGATATTAAAATAATGAATGGTACGGGATTAACTGAACAAACTGATGGGATTATTTTTGATTTGGGTTCTCAGTCAGAAACGTTAGCACCAAAGATTATTAATAAATTATCAACTATTAGTAATACAAGTACTTTACAAATGTCAGAAACGGTTAAAACAATGATTGAAACTGAAGTAAAAAAGGTTGTTGGAAGTAGCAATGCAACAGTAAACATTACTCTTCAAGATTTTCATGATGGTAAGACAATGCAAAAAGCGAATGTTGATATCAAACTTAGTAATGTAAGTATTATTGGAAATAGTTCTTTGTTTAAATTAAAAGGTAGTAATGTAATCACTCTTGCAGATTCAGTAACAACTAAGCTTACATCAACTAGTCCTAATATAAATAAATCATAAATTAGTTATTGATAACATTTTAATTATTAGTCATTTAATCTATATGCATTTAAGAATGTATAAATAGATTAAATGATTTTTTTATTCTATCTAGGTTTAATAAATAACAAAATAAAAACACACCAATTTGGTGTGTTAAGAAATTATGATTACTTAATGTTATCAATAACTTCAATGATATTATTAATTTCTTTATCGATGTTATTTTCTGGTTTATAAAAAGGTATTCCAACTGTTTGAATTATTTTAGCTCCAGTATATGGTAATATTCTGCTAAAAAATTCTCTAACTGTAGATCCACCCGTTGAACCTGGTGATGCTGAAACGATAACAATGTTTTTGTTTTCTAATCATCTCATACCATGTTTACTCACAGAACATCAGTCCATGATGTTTTTAAAGTGAGGTGTTAGATATCCATTGTATTCTGGTGTTACAAAAACAATGTTGTCTGCTTGGATTAACTTGTTCATAAATTGTTCAATTTGACTTGGGAATCCTTGTTCTAAATAATCTGGTCTAAAAATCTTTACATCGATGTTATTTGTTTCTAATAGTTCATATTCAGGCTTTTTGTTTTTTATTTTTTTTGCTACATCAAGATTAATTGAAGTAGGCGAATTACTTCCTATAACTAAAATTGTTTTCATTATTATCCTCCTTTTAATTTAATATCATCAATATATATTCTAATGCCCTATTTGCATATCTAACATAATTAATGAAATTGCTATTATTATTCCAAGAGCAAAAAAGATAAGAATCTTATATCAAGTTCATGTTTCTGCTTTTTTAAAGTGAATGAATTCTGGTGCAAGTTCAATTACTGAAACAAAAGATAATACACATCCACCACTTACAGAAACTAAAGGTAATAGTCATCCAATTATTTCAAGATATCTGTTTATAAAAGCTCCAATAAACATAACTGGAATAATCATTAATAAAGTTAATATTGTGTTAATTACAGCCTTACTTCTTTTTTGGCCATATTGAATTTGTCTGTAATATACAATTAATATTTCCAATATTATATGAATGTTAAAAACTATTAATAAACCTATATTTAATTTATCAATGCTATTTGTTAAATGAGCGACACTTGATCCTAAAACAAAACCATCAATCATTCTATGTGTTAATAGTAATACTATTACAAGGATATAATGTTTTTTAGAATTTTTAATTTGATCTATAGGTTCAATCTCATTTTCATTAAAGATATGATCATTATGTTGATGAATGGAATGATTAATATGAATCTCTCCAAATATTTTTACAAATAGATATCTAATTCCAATAACAGATAATAAACCTAAAAAGCAAGCACCTGCAATTGAAAATACAGATATTAATATTTTATATGATGTAGCTAAGCTACTAATGTAACTATTGGTTTCAATAAAAGACTGAAAATCTTTTATTCCATCACCAATTAATCCAACAGTTCCAACAATTAATAAAATAGCAGATGAAAAAGCATAAAGGTAAAAGTTACCAGATTTTGATAACTTTGGCTTAATTAAAGAAATTACTAATGTAAATATAATTGGTACTGCTAATAAGAAAACAGAATATATTAATAGATTAATAAATATTGCTAAATTAATATTATCTATTTGTGGTCCAAATAATATCATTTTTATCTCCTTTCACACTCAAATGAAATTATATCTTATTTATAATTTTTATAAATAAGATACTTAATAGTATTATAATAAAAAATTAGTATATGAGATAGTTAATTATTTATTTGTACATCTTTTTATGATCTAAAAATATTTATGTAAATTAGTTTAGAAGAAGAAATTCTATTTCTGTATGGTTTGCTTTTGAATTATTTAAATGTAAAATTTAAATACATAAAAAGGGAGCACTATGATAATTACTAAACTAAACACTAAATCTAAAAGAATCACTTTTGTTAGAGTGGTTATGTATATAGTTATCTGTTTCTTATTTTTTAATATGGTGTTTACAACTGTTTCTATTTTGTATTTTAATAAACCTACAACAACTTCAGATACAAACAATCCTATTGATATAGTTGCTGGTTCTAATGTTGTTTTCGCAAAAATACTTGGGAATAACATGTACCAGTTTAATGGGTTTGGTGTGACATCAATATTAACTTATAGTGTTGGGATCATACTTGGGATAATAGGTATCACTTCTTATTTAACTTCTAGATATAGTTTTGGTAAATCCAAGTTCTTATTATTAAACTCAATAATATTAATTATGTTGTTTGCTACTGTAACATTCTTGTTTGGTATTTTACTTACACCAATTAAAAATGGTTATGTTTGATATGAAGCTAACATTGTTCCAAGAAATATTTATTTCACATTGTTAGATATTAAATATGATGGGACAGATAGTTTACTTAATAAGAATGGATTAACATTTGGATGATATAAAGTTGATACCATTAAGATTGGTAGTGTATTAAACCCTGGAAGCTTATATTACACCTTCATGGGATATGGAGTAACTATTATTTGTTTATCTTTATTTGTATGAATTAGTTTAGTACTAAAACTCTTAAACCCAGCATACAATTCTAAAAACGAATCAGCAATAAGTTATAAAGAAAAAGATCTAAATGATGTAATCAGAAAATAGATATAAAGTCATATTCTCTTTGAATTTAAAATTTAATTTGTTTATTAAATTGTATTTTAAAATGCAGTAGATATAGTATTTTGTTTCAATTATTTGTATAATAAGCACATAGAAAGGGAATATGTAAACATGACTAATAAATGATTACACACATCTAATTTCACAATTAAGATGATTCATATCAATAGATGTTTTGCATCTATTAATATGAGTAAGACTTTGTCTTTGTGTAACTAATGATTGATGACTTATTACCTAAGACAAATGGGCTATTTTGATTAGGTAACATGTAATAAAAAACATTTTTTAAAACATTTATAGCAAGTTTGCATTTATAAAAAACCTGTTACCTTATATAACAGGTTTTTTTCTTTTTCATAATATAAAGGAAGTTAATAACAATGAAACAAATAAAAAATAAAAAAAGAAAATTACTAAAGATCATAGGAGTAACAACAGCAGCTGCCCCAATTACAATAACACTTGCATCTTGTTCTGTTGCTAATGTAAATACAGATACTATAAAATGAGCTACAACAGCTAATCCATTTTCTAACTCAAAAGTTCCATTGGGTACTACATTTGTTGATTCGCCAGCTACAACATTTTTTAACTCACTATTTCTAAATTTAGTTAATTATAAAACTACTGGTAAATATGCTTTTAATTCAGAAACTGGTGAAGCAATAGAAACCCCTATGCCTCATATGCATCTAGAAGGTGCAAAACAAATTGATATCTACTATACTGCAGAACAAAAAGTTGATAATTCTGATAAAGAAGATAGTTCTACACCTATGCAAAAGATTGTAGATAAAGAAGGTAAAGAAGTTAAAAAATACATTCATACTATTTCAGATAACAAAGATAATCCATACTTTGATGTTTCAAAAGCTATACAAGCTTTAAACAACGCAACTAAAGTTGATTTCACTATAAGAGATGGATTAAAGTGAAGAGATAAAGATGGAAATATAGTTAGTGATGTTACAGCAAAAGATTTCTATGCAGGAATGACTGGATATTATAGATCTGTACAATATGGTTTAAATGCTAATAGTTATTTCTTTTCATTGGCTGGAATTGATGTTAATAGAACACTTGATAAATCTAATGAGCCAAATAATAATAAATTCACAGTTTATATGACCTCAACACCTTCTCCTTATTTATTAGATATTATTACCAAAGGTTATTTTGCAGCAATGCCATATAATAATCCTGAGGTTAAACATATATTATCTTTAGGTACACAAGAAGATACTAATAACCCTATTAAATTGACTAATGATAGAAAAGTAATTGATCAAGTTAATACAGATTGGGATAGAGTGTTTGGTGGTGGTAACCAACAAACAGATGTTGATGTATGAAGTGCTGGTCCTTACTACATTCATAAAACAACATTACAAGATGTTGATTTCAGAATTAATGATAGTTACTTTAATAGTGTTAATGGTGTTGGTAATCTTAATGAAAAAATTAAAAATGTAATCTTATTTTATGGTAACTCTTTTGGTACCCCAGAAAAAATCTATAGAGGATTTACAACTGGCGAATTAGATTATGCTCCAGTACCAGCTGCACAACAATTAGAAGCAGTTTTAAAATATACTGGTACTGGAAACTTACAACCCGTAATTTCTTCAAAAACTACACAAGGACAATTCATTGCATACAATACAGATATATATAATAGTTATGGTTCATTAAAATCTAATGTTGGTAGGGTTTATGCTAACTTTGTAGATAAGTTCTATACTGAAGGTAAAAAGATTAGAAAGGCAATTAATCTATTAATTAATTATCCAAAGTTAGCAGAACTTGTTTGAAAACCTGGTAAATATGACTATGCTCTTTCAAGTTCTCCTTATGGTTATTTAAGCTATAAAAAACAAGGGGAAGAAAAATCAACTTTACAGTACCAACAAATTAGAAATGGAAATTTCAAAATTAATAATGAAGATATAACTGGTATAGCTGGTGACTTTAATAGATTAATTAAGATTGATGATTATGTTATTCCTCAATCTATAATGGATGAAAAAGAAAAACAAATATTTAGAGACTTAAATAGTGCATTAGATAGTATTGGCGCAAAAAAAGATGATCCTTTAAAACTTGATTATAGAACTTTAGTTAGTACATATACTCCAGAACAAACTAAATTTTTACAACAACTTATTGATTCAATAAGAATAATAAGTGATGGTAGAATTGTGTTAAATTTAGTTAATAGAACAAACCAAACAGTTACAGATTATTTCTATAATGCTAATTCACCAATGGGAACATTTTTATGAGGACCAGATTATAATGCTGTTGGTACATGAGTTGGATATTATTTCCAATATAACTATGATGGTAATGGAAAACCTATAATGGTTGCAAATCAAAAAGAAACAGAGGTTAATAAAGGAATTTCTATTAACACAAAAATGCCACAACTTTGACCATTGTTATTTCAAGAAATGCAAGAAGCTTTAAAAACTTCTCCAATGAATGGTAATGATTCATTTAATAATGAAACAGGTTGAAAAGGTAAACAAGAGTGATTAAGAGATTTATGAAATCACTTAGTTGCAAAAGGTTCTGTCAAAAAATGAGATGGTGCAAATAATAATCTTAAAGCAAGTGATTATAAAGTAACAGATATTAGTAGTTCTTTAGATTCTCAAATTGCTATATGAGGAGATTTAAATCAATTTAACACTTATGCGCTTGTTCAGTGGATTGATAGCCAATATCCATTTATTCCAAACTATGAGTCTGGATTAGATTATAAGTCATTTAATGTGGTAAGAAGTCAGTTTGATGTATTACCTTCATTAAATTCAAATACTAACTTTAAAGATTGATCTTTAAAGAAAAACAACTAAATTAAAATTACATATTTTTATTTTTAAATAAATTATTTTTGATAACTCTTCTTACTAATTTGAAGAGTTATTTTTATTATTGTTTTTTTTATGACAATAAGTTAATTTGTCTTTATACTTTTTAAGTAGTGTAGCGATTTCTGGAGAAACTCGTTTTTTAGGTTATCTTTTGAATCACTTGATAACAACTATTTTATGTCACATAATCTATCAGGAAATAAGATAGTTAGTTGATTTAATATTTGAGGTCAGTTGCGAACAGCTCTTGAACGATAATATTCTTGGATGTTGATTAAACACATGTAAATTATTTTTATAACGATTTGGTGTTTGTAAAAGCACCTTTTTGTTTTTGTTATCTTTCTAATATTTCTATTTAGATTTTCTATTGTGTTTGTTGTGTAAATCATTTTTCTAATTTCTATTGGATAATCAAAAAATGTTACTAATTCATCAAAATTATTTTTTCATGATTTGATAGGATATGGATATTTTTCTATTCAAGTTTTTTCAAATGAATCAAGTGCTTTAAGAACTGCATCATAGCTTGGTGATTTATAAATTTTTTTCATATCACTTGTAAATGAAGCAACATCTTTTGGGGATACATGTTTTGTAGAATTTCTTATTTGATGAATAACACATTTTTGAATGTGAACATTTGCAAATGCAGCTTTTAAAGCTTCTGATATTCCCTTCAAATTATCACAACATGTTAGCAAAACATCTTTTACACATCTTGTTTTAAGTTCATCAAAAATTATTAATCATTGTTTAGAAGATTTTGATTCAGTTATCCAAAAGCCCAAAATCTCTTTTTTTCCCTGAATATTAACGTCAATTATTAAATAAACTGATTTTTCTTTGTAGACAGAATCTTCTATAATTTTGAATCTGATTCCATCTATGTACATAATTGGATAAACAGACTATAATGGTCTTTGTTGTAACATGACATTTTCTGGAATTATTTTATCTGTGATTCTAGAAATTGTGTCTTTTTCTAAATCACAATAAAACATTTGATATATTGTTTCCTGAATGTCTCTAGTAGACATTCATTTTGAATATAAAAAAGTATTTGATCTTCAATTCTAGAGATATTTCTTTCATCCTTTTTAACAATCTTTGGTTCAAATGTTGATAGTTGTTCTCTTGAAACTTGAATATTAATTTTTCCATTATTGGTTGATATTGTTTTCTTAGTTTTTCCTTTTTTATAATTGTTAATAACATCTCTAGAATTTTGATCATGTTTTTGATAACCCATATGTTCATCAAACTCAGCATCTAAAGTAGATTCAATAAAATGTTTTTTAATCTTACCAATTAATTTGTTTAAATCTAACATAGATTCAACACCACTATTTTTTAATAATTCTTCTCCAAAAATTAAGACAGTACCAATTTTTAATAATATAATAACAACTATGAAACAAGAAAAGATAAATTTAACTCAAACATTTAAAGAGTTTCAAAATGTAAAACCATATGATACAGAGAAAACTTCATTAATTGCTTTTACTGCGATTTCTCTAGTACTTCCAATAGTTTTAAATTTTGTATTTTTTATTTTGAAAGAATTTGTTTTTAAGACAAATATTGAAATTACACAAAGTTTTAACTTGTGATATGTTTTGGCTAATTTATTATTTCAAGCTGTAAGTTTTTTTGTGCTTGCAATTAGAGATTTTAGATGATTTACAACTAATAGAATCTATTGTTATTTTATATATACATTAATAATCCCATTAATATTGTCTTTTATAAGTTCATTTATTGTTAGTACAATAATTGATTTAGTTTTAAAGATGGCAATTATATTCTTTGCATTTTTTAGACATGAATATGTTTTAAGTTTTTTTAAAAGGCTTAAGAATTGAAAAAATCTTTTAATACTTTTGTTTTTAATAGCGATTGGTGTGGCTTTATTTTATTTATTAAGTTTTGCAATAAATTCAATTACTAATTTATTTACAAACCAAACTTCAGATAATCAAGAATCATTAAATAGATATTTAGATACAACTTATGGAATAGTATTGTTATTTTTCTTATCTTGTATATTTGCACCAATTATTGAAGAATTAATATTTAGAATGTTTTTAATTGATCTTTTAAATAGAAGTTCATTTGGTTTTGTGATGTCTGTTGTCTTCTTTGCATTCTTACATGTACAAAACTCATTTGATTGAACTCACATTCTAATGTATTTACCTTTAGGAATTGTAAATGGATTGATTTATAAATTATCTAAAAATATAGTTCCATGTATTTCAGTTCACTTTATATGTAACCTAGTTGCATTCATTTCTCTACTTGTAACAAGATAGATTTTTAATAAATCTATTTTTATTTTTTACAAAATCATTAATAAATTGATTTTGCTATTTTACATTTTTATAAATTTGTTATAATTATTTCATAAATTTTGATTGCGAATTTATTATGAAAGAAAATAACAACAATAAGAATGAAAATCAAGATGATGTTAAATCAAAAGATTCTAAGCAAAAAAGTAGCAATAAAGTAGAAGACAACACATCAACAAAGCTAGAAGAAAGAACAGCAAAAAAGACACTAGATAACAATACTAGTGATAATTTGATGCACGAATCTAAATCTCAAAATAATGATATTGTTCATAACAAAAAAGAAGATAACCAAGAAAGCAAAACTAGTACTGAACAAGTACAAGATACAAGTTCATTAACAAAAGAAGAAAAAGAAGCAATTGAATTAGAAAAACTTCAATCTCAGTTAAAAGAAATTGATGTACATGAATTAATTAATAAAAAAGAAGAGGAAGAAAAAGCTAAACAAGAAACTCCTTTAGTTGAATCAAGTTCTTCTTCTAATCAAGAAACAAGTAAATCAGGTTCTGATACAGATGGTGGGAATAAAATAGAAACTGAAGAAGTTAAAACTGAAGAACAAAAGGGTGAAATTGAAATCCAAGTTCTAAGTTCTAAAGAATTAGAAATCCAACAAAACATTGATGTTATTAAACAAGAGTTAAAAGCTAATAAAACATTAAAAGAAAGATTTAAAGATCTTTTCAAATCTAAATCTTTAAAACAAAAAGAAGAAGAATTAATTACTAAAAAAGCAATTAAGGCTCAACAGAAATCTAAATCAAAAAAAGAAGTTAAATTCATATTAACTAAATTCAACTCTACAATTGGTTGATTCTCAGTATTCTACTCAAGATCTGATATGAAGTGAAGAATCTTGATTGCTTTCATTGTGGGTTTAGTTATGAGTTTTGTATCTATTGTTATGATACAAAACACAGGTGTTATTGTTAGTGGGATGTCGGGTATTTTCCAAGGAATTGCCAGAATTACAAAAACTGCTGTTTTAAAAGGAAGTCTCTTGAATGAACAGTCAGCTGAAGTTTTATATACTTCCATGTTTTATGGTTTCTATTTAGTTATAAGTATTCCATTGATCATTTTCTCTTATTTCAAGATAGGTAAGAACTTTACAATTCTTTCTTCAATTCCTGTTGTTGTTTCTACAGTTGTTCCATTATTAATTAACTTAATTCCTGGAACTAAAGAACTATTTGTATTTGGTAATACTCGTCCTGAGGTTTTAAAAATTATGGGAAGTGGACTTTCTATAGAAAAAGGAGAGTTGAATAAATTTGGTGTGCAAATCTTAACTTTTGTTAGTGACGTAAATTCTAATGGTGTCTTCATTACTGATGGTTCTAAATTTGGGTTTATGTTTATGTATACAGCAGCTGCTGGTTTATTAAATGGTTTAGCTTACTCTATGGCTTTAGCTGTTGGTGGAAGTACAGGTGGATTAGACTTTGTGTCTTTCTATTATTCATATAAGAAGAATAAATCAATTGGAAAAATGTTATTGTTCTTTAATATCGGTTCGGTTCTTCTAAGTTCTATTATTGGTGCATATATTCCAGCTATAATTGCTGATGGTAATGCAAGTTATGAAAGATTCTTCTCACAAAATTTAGTGAGTGGTATTATCTATTCAATTTTAGTTACTTTAGTTATTAATTTATTATTTCCTAAAGATAAAGCTGTTAAGATTACTATCTATAGTGAAAAAGCTCACAAAATTAGAGATTACTTATATTCTAAAAACTTCAATCACTCTTTAACTATTAACACTACAACTGGTGGTTATAGTATGACTGAAAAAAAGAACATCGAAATTATTTGTATGTTTATTGAGATACCTCGAATCTTGAGAGAGATAAGATACTGTGATATTGATACATTAGTTACTATTACTCCACTAAAAGGTATTGAGGGTAAACTTAGAATTGAGAACTCAATTAATTAATACAAACATATTAATAAAAAAATATATTCTGTTTCAAAAAAACTTGAGACAGAAGCTGGATTGACATGTGAAGTGCAACACTCAAAAAGAGTGTGGACTTGCTCGATTGACATGTGAAGTGCAACACTCAAAAAGAGTGTGGACTTGCTCGATTGACATGTGAAGTGCAACACTCAGAAAAAAAGAGTGTGCACTTCATTTGTTAGTTAGGGATCCATCAGTAAATTAAAATTATCTTTATAGAAATAATATTAATTAATATTTTGCAGTAAACAATTTGGTTGCTGCTTTTTTTAAGAACTTAAATTATTGATATTTAATAATATAGAGTTAAGATATAAGTAATGTTTTTTAAAGGAGCTTGCCATGTCTAAAAAAGTATTATCTTTTTTATCTGGATGTTTAGCTCTTTTTGTGGTTGGTTCAATTGCAGCTTACTTTATTATTTCTACCGAAGATACAACTTTAACTTCTTCTCAAAGCCAAATCACTGATTTTCAAAAATTGGATGATCCTCAAACATATAAAAATGGGTATAGAGCTGATAGCGATCATCTAAAATGAATAAGTGAAAGAAGTTTTTCTTTAAGATTTTTAGCTAGTGGTAACTCTACAGGTTTTAATGGTTCAAAATTTAGAGGTTCTTTTTTAATTACTGGTACTGCTTGAATTGTTCAAAAAGACTTAACTCAAGCAAATACCTATTACTTAGCAACTAATATGCACGTGTCTTCAGTTGCTGCTAATGATTCGAAGTTTTATCAACAATCTAATCTAATACAAAATGAAATGGGTACTCCATTTTGATCTTCATCTTCTAGTATGGATTTCACACTTGATGGTCTTGATGTTGGTATTATTGGTGAAAAAGATGCTAGTGGAGATTATTCTCCAGGGACAAGCAAATCATCGCAAACTGAAGATGTTAAATTAGAATATGTTGAAAACAAAAATAATATAACAACACTTAGCTCTCCAAAAATAACTCCTTCACTTAAATATGATTCAACAGGAAGTAATGGAGATTTTAGTATTGCTTATTCAGCATTTGAAACTTTTAATAATTTTAGAGATATTCCAGATAATCAGAATTTAAGAGGTTCAACTATATTAAATCCTACAGCTGACTTTAGTGTCTTAAAAGTAGATTTTTCAAAATTATTAAATCATCCAGAACTTTATAGAAATGTTAGCGAGCTTAAAACTATGCTAACAAATTATGATGCTCATCCTACAAAGTTTGCTACAGAATTTAATCCAAATGATAGATTCTTTGTTGGTGGATTCCCATCAGCTGTTTATAACAGTAGTAATCAATCTGTTACAAGATGAAGTGGTCTTTCTAATGTAGTTTTAAATTCAATGCAATTAGGTCAAAACACAGCTGTATTTAGTGGTAGTGTACCAACACTTCCTGAACCTCAAAAACAAGATAGATTACAAAACGAAATCGAATACACAGGAAAAGGAATTGACGGTAAAGATTACTATTCTCATAGAAATGTTGCAGTTCAGGGAACAATGGATTATGTTAACTTACTAGGTGGTAGTTCTGGTTCAATGGTTATTAACTCTAGTGATGAAGTTGTAGGTATTTATTGAGGCGGACTCCAATATGCTTCAAATTCTAAAGTTTGATTTGAAGGAAGATTTGACTTTATAAATGTTGATCAAAAACTATTAACAACTCCTCCTACTTCAACATTTAGAAATGCTAGTCTTGGTTGAAAACATTACTACAATTTAAAAGATGAATTAGATAAAAAAATTAAGGGAACTTCTTTAGTTTAATAATATATATATATATATATAATTGATTATTACAAATATGAAATATATTACGAATGGTGATTGTTTCATATTTTTACCATATATTGTTTATAAATGAAAAACTTACAACCTAATAGTTGTAAGTTCAAATTATATTGTTAACTAATTAGTTAAATACTGATCTACTAACTCTGAAGTTTATGATTGCACCATTTATATCTTGTAATTGCGATGTAGCTAATGAACTATTTCCTCCATATGAATAAACTTTTAGATAATCGTTTAAATAGAATGAAGTGAAGATTTTTGTATTTAAACCTGGAGCAACATTTCTATTCTTGTTGTGCATAGTTCATTTTTCTCTAATTGAAACACTTTCCTTGTCTAGTGTTGTATCAATTCATCTTACAAGACCATGGATTTCTGTTTGTCTATTATTGTATAGAGAATACACATTACCATCACCTTTTAAGTATAGAATTCTATAAGTTGTTAAATCATAGAAGAATTTCTGTCTTAACATTTCACTTTCATACGATACATTTTTGTGTGGTTCTGGTACAAAATTTTTGCCATTGTAGTATCAAGATAAACCTATATCTACTAATTGAGATTTTGGTTTTTGTGGTAATAATATACAAGCATCACATTTATTGTTAGCAATAACAAGATAAACTTCTTCATAAAATAAACTTGAAGGTATTTTATTTTTGTTGTAGAAGTATAAATCATTAGTATTCATGTGTTTAGCTAAAGAGAAATCTTTATAGTTTCTACTAACAATTCTATAGTATGAATTATTAGCATCTTTTTTAACAAATTCGTAATAGAATCTTTGGTTATCATAGTTTATGGAAGCAATTTCAAAAGTTGCTACCATAATATCTGGTTGTGTACTTGGAACAATTGTTAATGCCATTGGATAAACTAATTTAGAATTTTCAAATGTAATTCTTTGATAATCATCATATATAAATTGTTCCCCATAATACGGTTTATCACTTGGCGCAAGACAAGCACTCTTATAAGTTGATCTACTTCCATAACCTAAATAAAAATCATGATATCGTTTAGATGTCTTCATAAACATTTTTGAATCAAAAACTCTTCTTAAGACAATTGGTTTTTCTAATTGTCCTAAATTTGTAATATTTTTCTTTTCTAAAACAATTTTTGATTTATCACCAACAATATTTTTATTTTTGAAATAACAGTAGTTGAAACCATTTAAATTGTAATCACCTTGTGAAGAAACTTCTCTTACACTACGCGCACTTCTTTCAGAATCATCAACATCTGATGTTGGACATACAAAACCTAACGATGCTGCAGCCCCACTTTCATCTAGCATATCTAAAGCGAAGTCAGGTAAACTTAATGTTAATGATTCAGCAATTTCAGCTGTATCAACATAAGCTAATTCATTTGCATATGTCTCAGCTTCTGTATAATGAGGATTTAATGTTTCATCATCATGAATCATTGGTGTAGCATATACTCTTAAAACTTGGTGTCTAATGTGATTTGGATCAATTGGAACTGTTGTAACAGTAAAAGCTGATCTAATTCTTTCTCTTGGAATAGCACCAACATTAACCCATTCTCTTTGTGAAGCAAATACTGTATGAATTGCCTGAATTGCTGCTGTCATTGTATTTGCATCATATGATAAGAAATCAACTAATCCAGCATTTATCATTTCTTGATAGTAGTTAACAGTTCTTAAAACACTGTACACATTTTCATCGGCTCTTATTTCATATAAATAAAAAGTTGATTGTGCTCCAGGTGTATGTAACATACTTCCAAAAAATCTTAATGATGAGTCTGGAGAATCAGATGTCGATATAAAACCACTTCTTTCGTTTTCTGGTAATGTGTTACCTAGAGAATATCCAAGAATATGTCTAAATATATCTCTACTTGTTCCTCACGGTCTAAAACCTTCTTGAAAAACTATTTCTGGTGGTCTTGAATCAATTCTGTAAACAACACCAGGGCAACCTTGCTCATTTCTATTTGGCAAATTTGGCATGTTTTAACTCCTTTCACTTTTATAAATATATTTCTATATTATATTAAACAGAAAACAAATAAATGAAATATTTTGGGCAAATTACTAATAATTAATATTAATTTTTATTAGTTATATTGAGGAGTTAATAACAATATCAAAACTATATTTTTTAAGGTATTACTGTATCTTATATTCTTATTTATTTTCAAATCAATGTTTACCATATAAGAATTTCTTAAATAAAAAAATGTTTCTTAAACTACAATAATTAATATGAATATGACAATTATTAAAGATGAGTACATTGATTCGCTTGTTAATCATAGTAAGTTCAAGGACAGAGGAATTGAATACTATTCAAAAAACGAAGTTGCAATTGAACATATTGATAATAAGCTTAATGGTGTTTATGTGAAATTTAATTCTAAAAATTTCAATGGACACTTTATTTTTGAAAACAATGAAATCAAAAACTTTAAATGTTCTTGTTCAACTTTTGAAGAATTTGATGGTCCATGTAAACACATCATTGCCTCATTTTATAAATATAATGAGTATTTAGTTTCAAGAAATTTAATTGATGTAAATATGATTGATGATTTTAATTTGGGTTTCTCTTTAAATTTCTTTAATCATAAAGTTTATGTCATTCCATATGTTGTTATTTTTCATAAAAACTATCCAGTCAATTTAGATGACTTTTATAAAGGTAATGTTTCAATTGATTACAATAACACTTCTTTAAACCTTAACTCATTAGTTAAAGGTAATAAAGAATTTTATAATATTGTTAATTTTTTAAATAATATAAGAATTGAAGAACCACAATTTAGAAAGGATAACTTTAGAATTCAAGAATCTGGGTTTAAACCTTTTTTGAAAATGTGTGCTAATTCTAATTGCTTGCTTACAGATGAATCTGGAAGTGTTTCTATATTTACAAACTTTAATGATGAAAACAATAAAGTATTCTTTTTAAACTTTGAAGATAAGAACTTAAAGTTTAAAAAGAAGAATGATGGTTTAATTGATTTAAAATGTCACATTGATTTTTCAGACTTTGCTAAACTTGATGATTGTTGTGTTGGTTTATTTACTAATAATGAAACATCAGTAAAATATTTTGTATTTTTTGGATTAGATCAAGAAGAGAATCTTGATAACTTATATTCATTTTTTAATTTTGGAATTAGAAAAGAAAACTTTGCTTATTTTTTTGAACTACTAAACAAAATATTTAATGTGTTCAAATTTAGAATAGATTTAGAGTTTATTCAAAAAAATAACTTGTTAAATCGTAATCCAGTACTTAGTGTAACAATAGAAAATAATGAAGATTTGAATAATGTTGTAGTTAAGATTCACTACTTATATGGCGAACAAGCTTTTGACTTTAATGACAAGGGTACAGTTAATGGAATTGAAAGAAAGTTTGATTTAGAAGGAAAGATGCTAGATAAAATAAAAAAACATCTTGGTGAATATATTGAAGAGTTAAACTTATTTGTTTTTGATACAGAACAACAATTTGATAATTTATTAAAATGAGCTTCAAAAAACAAAGAAAATAAAAACTATTTAATTAAACTTTCAAAATCTCTTGTTTATAAACCAAGAGTTAAATCTAAATTCTATGTTTCAGGAATCAATACTAATGTTGATTATTTAGAAGTAAGATGATCACTTGAAGGATTTACTGATTCTGAAGCAATGCAAATCATTAACGCTTATTTAAACAAGCAAGAATATACAATCTTATCTAATAATAAAAAAATTAACATCAATAAGATCATAGATTTTTCAAGTCTTGAAGATGAATTAGATTTACTAAATACCAACGTTAAAAGCGTTGTGAACTTAAGTATTAGAACACCTAAGTGAAATGCATATTATTTAAATAAACAATTCAAAGACAATGATAAGTTTAATGAATTTGTAGGTAAGATTCAAAATGTTTCTAATGTTGAAACTAATTTAAGCGAAAGCTTAAATAAGTTTTTAAAACCTTATCAATTAGATGGATATAAATGATTAAAGAAACATTACTATTTAAAAACTGGTTCAATACTTTCTGATGAAATGGGTTTAGGTAAAACAATTCAAACAATCTCGTTGTTTGATGATATTTATAATTCAAAAGAAATAAAAAGAACATCACTAATTGTTACACCAAGTTCACTTATATATAACTGAGTAAGTGAGTTTTCAAAATTTGCAAGTCATATAAAAATTAAAGCTGTTGATGGTAATGGAGAAGAAAGAAAAAAGATTATTGAAGAGATGAGTAAATACAATGTTCTTGTTACTTCATATAATATGCTTTCAACTGATCTTGAACATTATAAGAAAAAACAATTTGAACTTATTGTAATTGATGAAGGTCATCTAATTAAAAATCACTTCACTATTTATTCAAAATCAATTAAATCTTTAACATCAAACCATAAGGTTGCTTTAACTGGTACTCCAATGGAAAATAATATATTGGAATTATGATCTTTATTTGATTTTGTAATGCCTGGATTTTTGGGTGAGTTTTCTCATTTCAAATCCAAATATAAAAATACATCAGATAAAAAGATGCTTGAAAACTTAAAAGATAAAATATACCCATTTATTTTGAGAAGAACAAAAAAAGATGTATTAAAAGATCTTCCTGAAAAAAATGAAAAGACTTTATTTGTTGATTTAAATAATGAACAAAAACTTTATTATTCTTTAATTTTTGACCAAGAAAAGAAAAGTATTATTAATAGAGTAAAAGAGGGTAAAACTGATTTTAAGAAAAATAACATGGCAATCTTTGCTTTGTTAACAAAATTAAGACAAATATGTTGTTCACCAAAATTGATTATTAGTGGTGCAAAAAGTCATGGTTCAAAATTTGATTTATGTATGAGTTTAGTAGAACAAATTTTAAACAATAAAGAAAAAGTATTAATTTTTTCACAATTTAGTGAAATGTTAAGATTGATGTCTGAAGAATTAGACAAAAGAAACATTAAACATTTTGTAATTACTGGTCAAGTCAATAAAAAAGAAAGACAAGAACTTGTAGATAAATTTAATGATGAAAAGAACATAGATGTCAAAGTATTTTTAATAACTCTTAAATCTGGTGGGGTTGGGTTAAATCTATCAACAGCTAATAATGTAATTCATTATGATCCATGATGAAATTTAAGTGCTGAAAACCAAGCATCAGATAGGGCTCATAGAATCGGTCAAAAAAACAATGTTAATGTTTTTAAACTAATTTCAAAAGAATCAATTGAAGAGAAAATCATAAACCTACAAGATACTAAAAAAACATTGATAGAAAATATCTTAGATCTTAAACCAAAAAACATTGACACTATTCCTATAAGTGAGATTTTAGATATTTTAGGAATCAAGTTTAACCACTAGTAATAAAAATTTTTCTTTACTGGGAAATATATAAAAAATTTACAGACATTTATATTCCAACAATTAAAATTTGTATATATAATTTTATTGTGGATTATTTTTTGCAAAATTTATTTTCCATGAGAAATATAAAGTGGAGGTTTTAGTGAATCAAGGTTTGATTAATATTAGCAATAAATTGAAAACCACGTTTGGAAAAATTAAAAGAAGAAAATCCGAAAAAAGTGGTGCTGGTAGAGAATTTATTGCTAAGCTATCTAGAGGTTTAATGTTACCTATTGCAATCTTACCTATTGCTGGTATCTTCTTGGGTGTTGGTAGTGCTATTGTTACAAATGCCAAAGGAGATGCAGGATTAACTCTTTTTGGAAACTTCTTAAAAGTTCCAGGGGATGTTATCTTTGGTGCATTACCTGTGTTATTTGCAATTGCTATTGCAATTGCGTTCACTAGAGATGCTGGACCTGCTGGTTTGAGTGCGCTTGTTGGGTTTCTAGTCTTCTCTGGTTTACAGTCGGCTGTAATTTCATCTGGTACTACATTTAAAGATGCTAATGGAGCTATATTAGGGTACAACATCTTATTTTATGGTCCAGGTTCTCTTGGTATAAAAGATTATGGTTTACCAGCATCTTTATTTGGTAACGTGCTAGGTATTACACAGTTAGTTACATCTGTATTTGGTGGATTTATTGTTGGATTCACTGTTTCATTCTTATACAACAAATTTAAAAATATTGAGTTACCAAAAGTATTAGGATTCTTCAATGGTGTTAGATTTATTCCTATTGTTACTTTTGTTTTAATGATTCCAATAGCTTTCTTAGTATTAATTTTATGACCACTAATTGGTACTGCTTTTAACTATCTTGGTCGGGTTTTAGGTGGTAACCTTTATGGATTTAACTCTTTCGTTTTTGGGTACATTGAAAGATCGCTAGTTCCATTTGGTTTACACCATGCATTCTATTCACCGTTATGATACACATCTGTTGGCGGTAGTTTAAACCTAACTCAAATGGCTGTTACCTCTGACGGTCTTAAATTAGGTTTAAACGGTATGCAAAGTACATGGGCAGACATTGCAAAGTCATTTGGTTATGTTGCAACTAATGGTGTTAATTCAATTGATGGAGATCAGAGTTTATGATTCTTTGCAAACTCTTATTTGGTTGGTAGAACAGTAAATATTATTGGTAATGGTTCATCTTCACAAATGATGATGAATGTTATTGGCCAACACACTATTACATTTTCTGACTTGTCATTTGATGGTGTAAACATTGGACAATACTTACAAGGTAAATATGTATTCATGATGTTTGGTCTACCAGCAGCAGCGGCTGCCATGGTTGTAGCATGTCCTAAAGAAAATAGAAAATTAGCACTATCTATTGTTGCATCTGCTGGATTTACTTCATTCCTAACTGGTATTACAGAACCACTTGAATTTACATTCTTATTCTTAGCTCCATGATTATTCTGAGGATTCCATGCATTTATGTGTGCTTTAGCTTTTGGGTTAATGAACTGAATTGGTTTAATCTTCCCAAGTCTTGCTCCACACATCGGAATGACTTTCTCAGGTGGAATCATTGACTGAGTAATTTATGGTGGTATCCAAATTCAATATGGTTCAAATGCATGATGATCATTAGCATTTGGTGTAATCTATGTTCCAATTTATTTCTTCTTCTTCTTATGAGCGATTAAGAAATTTAACATTGCAACACCAGGACGTGGAGAAAACACTAAATTATTTACTAAAGCTGATTGAAAAGCTAAAACTGGAGAAGGACAATCTCAAGTACAAGCTTCTGGAAATTTAAATATGACAGAAAACAGAGCATTAGCTATCCAAGTAGTTAAAGCTTATGGTGGTTTTGACAACATTAAAAACGTTGATGCTTGTATTACAAAATTAAGAATTCAAGTTGCAAATCAAGATATCGTTGATGGTAATAGATTAACTTCAGAATTGGGTGCTAGTGGAGTTATTAAACCTTCAAAACAATCTGTTTATGCTGTATATGGTGCTAAAGCAGACAGAATTAAAAATGAGATCAACGAAATGATTTATGAGATTGAACAAAATCCATCACTTAAAGATGAGTTTTTAAAATTTGGTGAGAGTGACACTTCTCAACAAACAACTGCTCCAAAAACTCAAGAAGAAAAAAGTGATGAAAAGATTGTAATTAAATCTCCAGTTAATGGAAAGGTTGTTCCATTAGAAGAAGTTCCAGATGACACATTTGCTCAACAAATGATGGGTACAGGTGTTGCAATCATTCCAACTGGTTCTACATTTGTTTCTCCAATTAATGGAACTATGTCTTTAGTATTTGATACAGGTCACGCTTACACTTTTGAATCTAAAAAAGGTACTCAAATTTTAATTCATATAGGTATTGACTCAATTAACCTAAAAGACAAAGATGGAAAAGATGTAAATCCTTTCACTCCAAAAGTTAAAACTGGTGATGTTGTAAAAGTAGATGAAGCTATTGCTAGTGTAAAAATTAATCAATTAAAAGATTATGCAAAATCAATAGTGACTCCTATTATTGTTTTAGATGAATCATTGAAAGGAAGAGAAGTTAAGATCTTGAAGAAGTCTGGAAATGTAACAAAGGGTGAACCTTTATTTGAAGTTGCTCCAGTTAAAGCAAAATCTAACTAATCTGAGGTGAATTTATGGACAATAAAAATTCTAAAAAATTAAATACTTCAAGAAACATCTTAAACATCTTAGGTTTGGTTTCGATTGGACTACTTTACTTGACTTCTATACTAATAGTTGCAATTGCTTTAGTTAAGCCAAGTTATGATGATATCTTTACAAATCACAAAACTGGAATTTGATATGGTTTCTCTCAAATTTTAAGCAATACAAATGGAAATGCTTCTACAACGGCTGAAGCTGCAACAGTCATGAATAAAGTTTATACATCTAATTTGCAATGAGGTTTAAACGCATTTGGAATTGTTGTAATTGCATTAACTTGTGCGTCATTAGTGAACACAGCAATTGTATGTGTGTTATTCAAACTTAATAACTTCTATTTTGGTGACTCAAAAAGTTTAACAGTTTGAAACTTGGGATTACCTATTACATTAGTTGTTTACAGCTTTATTCTTGCAATGTTAGCTACTCCATTTAATGATGGAACATGAACTATAACAATCACTAAGAATAATGACGCTATCACAACATCAATTAATGCTGTTAATGGACCAGTTCTTGATGTTTCAAATTATTTCTCATTAGCTATTGATACAACTAAAGTTATCAATGGTGGTGCTGGTGGTGGAGATGCTGCTGCTATGACTGCTGCAACAACAACTAATGGGTTAATGTATAATGGTTCTTTAGAATCAAACTATGCAAGTGGTAGTATGTCAATTTTATTAGGTGCGATTTTAGTTTATGCAATTGCTATTACATTTGTTGCTAAATTAAGCATTAAATTAGATAAAGAATTTAAAGGTGTTGTAGAACAACAACCTGAAGCTAATATCTAGTTTTGGTTTTATCTAAATGCTCTTATTTATGTAAGAGCATTTTTTATTTATATTATTTTAAAAGTGTTATCATTATGTATTATGAATTAAGGTGGATTTTGTGAAAATAACTTTTGTTTGTTTGGGGAATATATGTAGGAGTCCTATGGCTGAATTTATTTGCAAACATTTGTTAGCAAATAAATATAACAATAATGAAATTATTGTTGATAGTGCTGGAACTTCAGGTTACCACGATGGTGAATACATGCACAAAAAGACAGCTCTAATTTTAGAAAAAAATAATGTTGTTAATAAGCCATTTGTAAGTAAAAAACTAACAACTAAAAATATTAATGAGTCAGATTACATTTTTGTAATGGATAATTCAAATTATGAAGATGTTTTATCGCTTGGAGCTGATAAAAAAAAGTTATTTAAAATTACAGATTATCTTAAACTACAAAAATATGATCACATTCCAGACCCTTGATACACAGATAATTTTGAGTTAACTTATTCCCTACTTAATGAAGCTATAGATAATTTTTTAAGTTCTAAACTTAAAAAATAAAAGGATATTAATATGATAGATACAACTAAAATTAATAACTATAAAAGAATTAACAAGTTACTTTCGCTAATAATAATATGTTGAACAGCTAACATATTGTTGGCCTTAGTTGGACTTGGAATTGGTTTATTTGGAATATCAATAAATAAAGAATCAAAAGAAATTAATCCATACATAATTGTTGGTATTGTAATCTTAATTTTATTTTTGGTTTGCTCATATTTGGTTAACTACTTCATAGTTAGAAAAATAAAAATGATAGTTTTAGAAATTAATGATGTTAATGTTCCAGAATTACTAATCATGGCAAACTGATGTATAGCTTCACCAGTTTCTAAATCATTAACATTTAAAAATAAAATCAAGATTCTTGTTAATGGTGGAGATGAAACTCAAAAGATGTTAGAAGATCTTTATCAACAAAAATTAAACGAGAAGAAAGAATTAGAAAAAGAAAATAAAGAAGAAGAACAAGAAGTTAGTAATGAATATAAAAAAGATAACTAATACTGGCATATAAGTTTTTATAATAAAAATGGCTAGATAATGTATAAATAATTGTGGAAACTCCTTACAGGTAAAATATAAGTAAGGAGTTTTTATTATGTCTAAAAAAAATAATGTTGATCCTAAAATAGC
>CASDXH010000015.1 GCA_949285105.1 uncultured Mycoplasma sp.
ACATTTTTCTTGGCATGTTATTTACTTTTCATTCAAGGGTTTTTATTTTGTCTTCACTTACTAAACTAAAATCAGTTCCTTTTTTGTATCATCTTCTGAATATGTCATTTATATTTTCGTTAATACCTCTTTTGAATGAAGAATAAGGTTGGCAATAGTAAACTTTAAAGTTGAATTGTTTTGTTGTTATATCCATCATTTGAAACTCTAATTCGTTATCAATAGTTATGCTCTTGATTGGTAATTTTTCATCTCTAATAATTGTGTACATTTTAGCCAACATTGACCTAGCGTTTTTACCTTTTATTTTTCTAATAATTGCTTTTCTGGTATTAAACTATATGGAATACAGTATTTTCCACCAATTTTGGAGAATATACTTATTTTTCTCTTTTTCCCATTAACATATTTTCCTGTTGGACAATCTCTTCTTTGTGAATCTTTGTAATCTTGCTATTTATTCATCTAAAAACTTGTCTAGCACTTGGAACTTTAACTAACGGATAGTTTTTCTTTATTCAAAAAATTGTAGCTTTAACACCATGAGATTTTGGGTTAAATTTTTGAATAAAAAGATCTGCAAAGTTTTTATATTTCAACATAGAAAATAAATGACAATTAGATTTTCTTTTAATGTATTTTTTATGAGCAAATAATGAATAATAAATTCCAGTTGAAGATGTATTTCTCTTCAACTCCCTAGATATTGTTGATCTATTTTTATTCAAGATTTTTGCTATCTTATTCATTGAATATTTTTCTTTATTTCAAAGTAAATAAATTAGGTGTCTTTCTTCTTTTGTTAAATGCTTATAAGTGTTCATAGGTACTCCTAATATTTATTATCTTTTTATTGGTTAATACTTACAAACAAAATAAAAAGAAGTGCACACTCTTTTTTTGAATGTTTCACTTCACATGTCAATCGAGAAAATGAAATATGGATTACTCTTACAAAAGTTTTGAGTTCCATATTTCATTTTAATTATTCATAATATTGATTTAATTTTCTATCTTGTTCTCACTCTTCAAGATATTCGTTTTTAATATTTACACCTTTTTTACGTTTAATTATGTCACTAATAAACTCAGGCAAGAATGTTCCACCTAAGAATATTAATAGTGTCATAAATAACATTATTCTACCAATTAGTTCAGATTCAAAGTTTTCTTTAACATTAACTAAAAGTATTAAGTCAATTATTGGTCTCAATGTTTCTAGTGATAAAGATATAAATACCATTATCACTGCTATTCAGGAGAATATAGGAAATAATTTGTTTTCGTTAGTTTTAACTTTTTTAGGATGATCTACTTTTCTATATCTATTTATAATTCCACCAAGTATTGATATAGCAATAAATCCAAAGACACCAACTGTTGTTCAATTACTCATAAGATCTGCAAACGTTAGTAATTTAGCAGTTGATATGAATCCTGCAGCATCATAGCTACTAACTCAAATACCATTTTCCAGACTTGCATATCCATTAGGTAAGTAACCAAGACCTCCTATTATACAGAATATTATTATTACAGGAATTGTGATAACAACTGAATATAATATTCCAACTAATGGGAATTTTGTTTTACCAATATATTTAACATATTTTGAACTAAAAGGTAATTCATTCATTTTGATTAGGTCTTCTGTAAATAGTGGTGTTCACATAGCATAACCATTGATAATTCCTAATGCACCAAATCCAATAAATAAATTGATTAATCCATATATTCATGAAACATTATGAGAAGCAAATCAATCTTTTAATTGTGAGAAAGAACCACCTTCTATTCCAATAGACATTGAGATAGAAATTAATAAATAAATTATTGTTACTAATGATAATCCTATAGCTAAAGCCATCGGTGTTTTTTTAGGTTCTTTCATTTCTGACTGAACACCAGCTGCTGTATAAAAACCATCAAATGCAAAGAATATAGAACTAGTTGCTGCAAACATACCAAGATAAGGAGATAAACCATAAAAAGAATCTATCCCCCCTTTTGATGGTTTGATTTGAACTGTAGTATTTACAACATTGTTATCTAAACCAACAATGATGAAACCAATTAATGCTGCAACAGCTAGAGGAATAAATTTAACTGACATTATTATTCAACTTTGTACTTTACCAGCCTTTGCTGAAAAACCAGAAAGAATAATAAATCATAAAGAAATTGCTATTGAGATAACCATTCATATTGCTCAATCATTTGCTGTTCCAAAATTTAAATATCCACCAAAACCACTAACAGCATCTTGCACACTATTAATTACATATAAGGGCATAAAGAAATAAGTAAGGGGAACATACACATAAAACATAAAGTTTTTACATGCTTTATATATTGTTCTTCCATTAAACGACTTACATCAACCAATAATACTTAGATCATCTTTTCTTGCACTAGTTATTTCAATCAGAGCAAGAGCTATTGCTATAATTCCAAATGCAGCAATTATTCATGATATGGTAGATAGCACAATGCTACCACCAGCTAAATCCAATACAGTACTAGATTTAAAAAATATTCCAGCACCAATAGTTGAACTTACAACCATTATAATAACTGATAAAAAACCAATTTGTTTTTTATTGACACGTTTATTAGATTTAACAGTAGTACTTACAGTGATGGGTTCACTATTTTGTATATTATTTGTACTCATCTTTAAAATCCTATTTTTTTAATAACTTTATTTTAAACCACAAATAGTGCATATTGATATTTTTTACACCCCATTCATTTTTAACAATGTGTTGAATTAACTTTATTTTTTCATAAAAATAAGAAATATTTTTTATCATTTTCTATAGGGGTAGAAAAATGAATAAACTTATAGCAACTTATTTTGGAACAGAACAAGACAAATTGGATATAGAAAAAATTATTAATGATTCACTTAAAACTAGCTATTATGCATATGAAGATAAAGAATTATATTTTCACTCTCCTTTTACAAAACAGAATATAAAAGTAAATTTAGAGTTTGTAAAAGTGACTTATGATAACAATTTCAAGACATTACTTACAAGCCAAATAATTGAGTCAGTTATGATCTTAAACGAAGATAAAATTGGTGAAAAAATTAATAAACAAGAAATATGACCATTCTTTAATTCTTTTATTGATGTTGCAATGGAATATGGAAAGAAAAATAATTTATCCTTCTTTGAATTTATAAGTTATTTATTTTATAAAACTTTATTTGAAGATAAATTCAAAGGTAGTAACAAATCACTATCAATTATCTTTGTATCTTACTTACTTAACTTTTTAGGTTATTACATAAAGTTTGATAAAAAATATTCGCATGCTGGTTTAAATTATTGAAGTAGTTTAATAGAACTAGAATATGAAAATAAAGAATTATCAATGGATAGAATTATTAGATTCAAAAATATATTAGTTGATAACTTATATATTAATTATATGAATCCCTTATTCTATGATGATGGAGGAGATAAATAATGCAGCTAGATAAAAACATAAAAATAAAAATATCTTTTTCAAATAACGAATGTGATTATATAGCACTAGAAGATATTTATATTAAAAAGATAAAAAGATTCAATAGAGAGATTTACAATATATGTAAAGATTTGGATTTTAAATAAATATTTTTCTAAGGAGAACAATCATGGCTAAAAAAGAATATGTTACTAAATTAAGCTATAAACCAAACACACATGTATCAATTGCAACTAACGGACAATTTTCAATTATGATGGACCCAATTCACCACCCAGAACAAGGACTACAAGGAATGACACCAATTGAAGCTTTTATAAGTTCAATTTGTGGTTGTGAATTAGCAGTAATTGCTGGATATAAAGATGTTAAGAAGATGAACATCAACGATACAAAAATAGAAGTTAAAGCATGACGTGAAACAAGTCCTGCTAATGGGGACTATGGTCTAACAGAAATGGAAATAAATTATTTTTTTGATTCTACAAATACAAAAGAAGAATTAGAAGAATTTATTAACTTTGTTCATAAAGCATGTCCATTACATGCAACAATATCAAAAGCTGTTAAAATTGTTTCAAACATATACAAGATATAAATTATTGATTTAAGTGGGAGTCATTATTAAATATATGTTCCACTTTTTTATTTAAATCAAATTATTTTATTAACGTTATTTTTGCTATTATTAATTTTTATATTAGATGTGTTACAAAATTATGTGATCTATTAAATTAATAAAAATCTTGTTAGTGAAATAATTTTTTAGTTCTTTGCAGCAAACACGTGGTAAATTTTTATATGGTTATAAATTCATGTATTTTTAATAGTAAATAAAATATTTTTTGAGAGGATATGCAGAGAAAATATATAAACACTTGAAAAGTATTTGTATTTAACATAAAAAACCCAATTAAGAAAATTAAGAATTAATAACTTGCCTGCAAATGTGGCTATTTGAAGTATATTATCAATATCTTTATTGGGTGTGACAGGAATTCTATATACTAGAAAAGATTTTAAATAATATATATAAAGCAAAAAACGCAACACCTAAGTGTGCTACGTTTTTTCAATGATATTATAAATTACTTGTTTGATTCAGTTGCTCTTTTGATGTAATCATTTATGTTAGAAATGATTTGTTTGTTTCTATCTACTAATCTATTTCTTTGGTATATATAGAATTTTTCACCATCAATCAAATCATTCAATTGTGAGATTTCGTTAAATTCATCTAAGTTAAAATCTCTATTTGCATGATAAGAATTATCAACCAATAATTTAGCATCTTCAAAAGTTAATTTGTATTTGTTTTCAAACTCTTTAACTCTTAAATCTCTTTCTCTTTCAAGCTCTTCAATTTTTTTAACTGATTCAATGTTTTTAGTTATTGTTAAATCATTTGATCTTTCAAAATATTTTATTGTGTCTCTTGATGTATTTAATTCAATTTGTTTCTTGTTGTATAAGCTAACTCAGTTTCTAACTTTCATGACTTTTCCTAATTAACAAAATTATTAATATATAAATATCTTAAAGGAAAGTTTATACCTTGTCAAAAATGGGAGGGTTATGATTCTTGACTAAACAAAAGATTGAGTTTCTATTTTTTGATTACTTTTTTTGTTGAAAATATTTTGTTATAAATTTTGTTTCTAAAAAGAAATATTTTTATCATGAACTAATTTTTAAATAGTAAATTAGATATTTTAAACCTAAAATAAACAAAATTATCGCAAAAATTGGTTAATATTTTTTTTTGTTTTTCTATTGTGTGATATTATTTATTTTGACTATGATTAAATGCATAGTCTGTAAAACAAAAAAGAGAGGTATAAAAAAATGGGCTTATTTAGTTGATTCAAAAGAAAAAAACAACAAGAAGCTAACAGTGATGTTACTAATGTTGAAAACAAAGATGTTGAATCTACAAGTTCAGATGCAGCTTCTGAAGTTAAACCCGAAGAAGCTGTAAAAGATGAATCTGAAAAAGAACCAGTTGAAGAAAAAGAAGTAGAAAAAACTACTGAAGATAAAAAAACCTCAGCTGGAAAAACTTCTTCAGCTAGCAAAAGCAGTGCAGCAAAAAAACCTGCTCCAACAAAAGCTAAAACATCATCTAAAAAATAATTAAAGAATAGGTTTTACCTATTCTTTTATTTCTACTTAATATCTCTGATTAAAATGTTTTTTATACGTTATAAAAATTTATAGTGTAATTTAATTTTTTGGAGGAACTATGGAATTTAGAAAAATAATTACTAGTGAATCAGTTGGTGCAGGACACCCAGACAAAATATGTGATCAAATATCTGATGCAATATTGGATGAATGTTTAAAACAAGATCCAAACTCTAGAGTTGCTTGTGAAGTAATGGCTGCTAATAGATTGATTGTGATTGGCGGAGAAATTACAACTACTGGATATGTTGATTTAATTAAAACTGCATGAGGAGTTTTAATGCCACTAGGATATAGTGAAGAAGACTTCACAATAATTTCTAACGTTAATAGTCAATCACCAGATATTAGTCAGTCAGTTATTAAAAATGATGGTGATATAGGAGCTGGGGACCAAGGTATTGTTTTTGGGTACGCAACAAATGAAACTAAGAACTTTATGCCATTAACAATTAACATGGCAAATGATTTAGTAAAAACACTTTCTATAGTTTCAAAAAAACAATCATACTCTTTTATAAAGAGTGATATGAAATCGCAAGTAAGCATTGATTATACTGATCCTAAAAACCCTCATATTGTTAATATGTTAATGAGTGTTCAACATTCTGAAGATTACAATGTAGAAGACTTTGAAACTATTATTTCTTTAGTAATGGATTCTATTGCTAAAAAATATGGAATGAATAAAGATTTTAAAAAGATTATTAATCCATCAAAGAAATTTATAATAGGTGGACCAATTGGTGATACGGGTTTAACTGGTAGAAAAATTATTGTTGATACTTATGGTGGAATAGCAAAACACGGTGGTGGTGCTTTTAGTGGAAAAGATGGAACTAAAACCGATAGAAGTGGAGCATACTTTGCAAGATACATTGCTAAAAACATTGTGGCTAGCGGATTATGTGATAGATGTGAAATTCAATTAGCGTTTGCAATTGGTGTTAATAAACCAATAGCTTTCTACATTGATACTTTTAATACAAATAAGATAAGCGAATCAAAAATTTATGAAATTGTAAAAAGAGTATTTAATAATTCAGTAAGTGAAATAATCAACATGTTAGACCTTAGAAAACCAATTTATAAAAATCTTGCAACATATGGTCACTTTGGAAGAGATGATCTAAATGTTAAATGAGAACAACTTGATAAAGTTGAAATAATAAAAGACTTAATTACAAAGATATAATAATTTATCTAAATGGCTTAATAGTGTATAATGAAAATGTGTTATCAGGCGGTGCCATAATATATGGCTGAGAAATACGCTTAGGACCTGATCTAGTTAATACTAGCGGAGGCATGGATATACATATTTTTAATCTAATTTGTATTTTCAATTGCCTTCTTAACACAAGAAGGTTTTTTTATTGTGAGTTGGAAATGAAAAGTAAGAAAATATGATCAACAGTAATCGGACTAACAACTATGGTTTCACCACTGGCATTAAGTAGTTGTAGTACAAATAGTAACACTTATAATTTTTATCTATCCCCATCATATGATGCTGGTAATAATGTTGATAATGGAAAACAATTCACAAAAAAAATAGAAGATATAGTTAATCAACAAAACGCTTTAACCAATCTTCCAAAAATAAAAATAAATTATTATTTGGCAAGCGACCCACAAATTAAAATATCTAAACTGAAAAATGGTTCAGCTGACTTTGCTTTTTTACCAATGGGAAAATCTATTGATCAGAATTTAATCAGCTATTCCCAGGCTAAGATAGAAACTCAAACAGACGCTTTTGTCTTCGATAAAGATGCTGATAAGTTTTATGTTGATGGTCAGCCAAATGATCCACTAAGAATTATTGCTGACAATATGCAGAAATATTCTTTTGATAAAATTCCAATATTTGAAAATTGAGGTTCAAGTTTTGGATGAAATAATATTCGTCATGATTATTTTTATGCAAAGGACTCACTGACAAATAAATATATGTTAACAGACCACTATAGAGGAATGATAGTTTTAAATGGGACACAAGAAGAAATACAAAAAGCTGAATTAGCCTGAAACTCTAGAGACTGAGATAGCTTTAGAAACTTGGGAATTATATATGGTGATCAAAGTTCGGATGGTAATTTTAAATTACAAGAATTACTAATTAGAAAACACTTTAAAAAAGAAAGTAGTTGAACTTTAAATTCTGATATTCAAAAATACCCAGATAAATATCTAAAAGATGATTATGGGAATACAAAAATTGGAATTAGTTCTAATGTCATAAGTTTTACAGATGAAGCATCATTTGCTTGAACACCATCAAATAAAACATCATATAGAACGCCTAATGGTAAGAAAATAAAAATCCTTACAGTAACAGATCCTTTGTATTATGATATTGGATTTTTTAGCAATAGAATAAACGGACAATTATTAAAAAATTTCATATATGCTTTTCAATATTTACAACAAACTGATAATAACTCTTATGGATCAAGTATTGGATATAATGGCTATAAAGAAATCAAAGATTATAAAACTGAAGTTTTAGATAGATACAATAAAATATTTAATTTTTAGGAATGATAATGATTGAATTTAAAAATGTAACAATAAAAAATTTTAATCAACAAGAAGAAGTTTTAACAAACATTAATCTATCTATAAATGATGGGAAATTTATAGCTGTGATTGGTAATTCGGGAGTTGGGAAAACTACATTCCTTAACTCAATAGTAAAGAACTGTAATATTGTAGATGGTGAAATTATAGTTGATGATAAAAACATTAAAAATTTAAAAAGAAAAGAGTTAATTAAGCTTAGAAAAACTATTGGATGAATTAGTCAAAAAAACACATTAATTGAAGAACTAACAGTTTATGATAATTTAAAACTTAATTATAGAAATCATAAAAACTTTTTCTTTAAGATATTTAATATAATTACTAAAGATGATAAACAGAAAATATGTTCTATTTTAGAAAAACTAAATATCTTAGATAAGTGTTATCAAAAGGTAAAGGATTTAAGTGGGGGTCAACAAAGAAGAATTGAGATAGCAAAGCTACTTTTGAACAAGTATAGAATAATTGTTGCAGATGAGCCTCTATCAAATCTGGATACTAAAACATCATCTGATGTATTAACTTTATTAAAGTTAGTTGCTAGTGAAAACAACTCAACAATCATATTAACAATTCATGACATTGATCAAATAATCAATAATATTGATCAAGTTGTTATATTTAAAAACAAACAACTTGTGTTTAATGGTTCAATAAATAAACTATCTAGGGAAGAACTTATTAATTTTTATGGATAAAAATTTCAGCTCAAATGTTTTTTATAATTGAGTTTCCACAAATAAAAATTATAAAAAGCTAAATCCATGAATCAAATGAACCATAAGCATTATAGTGTTAGTAATAATAGTACTAAGTTTTGTAAGTGTTGGATTTAAAATAGCACCCAATGGATCAAATTTATTTTTTGAAAACTTAAAACTATTCTTCACGTTTTCTGATAAGTCCAAGTATTTTCCAGAACAGTCGCTTTGGAATGTTTCTCTTGTTTATTTATTACTGACAATAAAGCAAACATTACTTGGAACCATTGTTGGTTTTGCATTAGCTTTAATGACAAGTTATTTAAGTTTTAAATTATTCACCAATAAATTTAGTAGCTTAGTAATAAGTATTATTGCGAATGTTTTTAGATTCTTGCCAATATTAATGGTTATCTATTATATTCAGTTATCGTATACTAAAGAACTTGGTTTATTTATTGTGCTGTTATGATTTACATGATTATGAGCACATAAATACTTAATTGAAATCTATAGAAACATTGACTACTCATTATACTTTCAAAGGATTATTGAAGGTGACAACAAGTTTATCTCTTTTTTTAAAACTGTATTTTATCAAGTTAATACAAGAGTTGTTAGTCTATTTTTATATTCATTTGAATCTAATGCGAGATGAAGCACAATACTTGGGACACTAGGACTAACCGGAATAGGGCAACTAATTCAACAAGGTACACAAGACTTTAGTACTATGGGAATTCCTGTACTTATGATCTCTGTCTTTCTAGTTTTTTTAGAAATATTAATATTTACTTTTAAAAAAGTTTTTATTGAAGAAAAAATTCCATTTGTGAAAAAAGAATTTAATGAAAATAGATACTTAAAATATAGAAAGTTTAAAAAAGTTTTTTCTATTGTTTTAATTGTTGTCTTAATATCTTTCATTGTTTATGCTTTTGTGTCATCTGATTTTAATGATTTAAAAAATGACAGTGGGAAAGTATTTATTGAACAAGTTTTTGCTCCTGATTGAAACATATTAAAATCAAGTTCACTAACAATTCCAATATGACAACAAATTGTTAACTTACTTGGACAAATCATTGTTGTTTTGACAATATCAATTCTTGTATTATTATTAACTTTATTTTTAGGAAATAAATTCCTATTTAAAAAAACATATTTTTTAATCCATATATTAAATTCAATTGTGAGAGCTATACCGCCAATAGCAATATTGTTTTTAGTCGACTCAATTTACTTTGATACATCAAGTGCATTAACAATAGCTTTAGCTATTTCTTTATCAACAACATTATTCAAGATAATAAATGAGAAAAATGAAAAGATAGATTCTTATAGTATCCAAATAATGTTTTTAAGTGGACACTCAAGATGTGTGATATTTAAAAACTATGTTTTATATAAGATAAGAAATGACATTGTAACTGTTGGAATTTTTGAATTTGAAAACACTTTTAGAAATTTAATTATTTATGGTTCATATAGTGGTGCAACAGAAATTAGTTCACAACTTGATTACTTATTTAAAAGATCTTTATATGACAAAATGGGCGCTTTCTTCTGACTGATATTTATATGCATTATTGTCATAAACATGTTACTTTCAATGTTTAGATTATTTTATATTGATGGATACAAATTAAGAAGAGAAAAAATAATGAATCAAATCAAAAAGATTAAAGGAGTATTAAATGAAAAATGCTACACTTTCATTAAAAGTATTAAGAATTAATCAAGATAAAGATGCTGTGTTTAAAACAGTTGATAAAGTTATTGAAATTATAAAAGATTCAAAACTTAACCATCTTGTTGGACCAAGTGAAACAACAATTGATGGTAGTATTGATGAAATTATGAAATTGCTAAGTCATGTAACTGAATTCATAAAAGACTGTCCTGATCCTGTTTTTATTAGCTCTCAAATTTACTATCAAAAAAGAGGCATAACGCCTCTTCAAGAGAAAATCAAAGATAAATAATTTTATTAATTTAGTTGTATCATTTCTTAGTTTTACAAAAGCTAAAGATTGATACAACTTTTTATTTATGAACGAGTTTCAAACATACCATATTTTGTTTCGTTTTTTGTTTTGATATTTTTATCAAGTTTGTAGTTTGAGATATATCTGTAACATAAAGCTAGGTTTAGTAATTTCTCTAAATGACCAGCTTCTTTGTTTATTCTATTCCATGTTGTTTCAATGATGTGGCAATCAGGATTAGAAATATTTTTATATAGTATTTCAGGTAATATAGATCTTGGAACTTTATCTCCATACTCCTCTGAAATCTCTGGAAGATAGACAACTATGATTCCACATTTTTTCAACATCCCCAAAGTTATCATTGATGCTCTTAATTCTCAGTCTATTATTTTTCTTGTAGATGATTCTTTGCCAATTAAAAATATTGCAATCTCACTATCTTTTAATATCTTGACTTTAATGTTTCTAATTAATTCATTCCCATCTGATGTATCAAGGAAGTTGAAATCAGATTCAACTGAATTATTTGTTAAAAATATCTTCTTATGTTTACCATATTCTATTAGTGTATTTTTGTATTTTTGATGTTCATTAGAATATGAGCTAATGTATATTTTTTTCATAAGTTCACCATTAATTAATACACATTTAATGTTATTAAATATAAAACCATAATTCAATTAAAAGGTTTAGATATTGTTAGCATTATATTTTCTATTATTTACATTAATTCCATTAAACAAATAAAAAACACTAAAGAGTTTTAATTCTTTAGTGTTAGTTTGATAAGTTATTGAGCAGCTTGTTGAGCTTGTTCTTTTTCTTCACTATTTGTTTGGTTATTTGTATGAACAGAACCAAGTATTACAAACTTCTTATACATCTCTTCAATTGATAAATGGTATTTTTCAAATCTAATAATTTTATTTGATTCCATTACATCTTTAACAAAATCATTCATACTTTTTTTTGATGAAGAGCTAACTATATAAGTGTTAGCTTCTGATGAGTGATAGTCTTTTATTTCAATATTAAATGCTTTTGCTTTTGTAATTAATTTATCTGTTAATTCATTTTCGGTAACTAGTTTATAGATTTCTTTATCTTTGTTTTCGTCTTGATTTCTTTTACCTGTGAAAACTATTTTCCCTCCGTCAAGAATTGTCATTGCGTTAGCATATATATCAAGTTCTGAAAGAATGTGTGAAGATATGAAGATTGATTTACCCCTGCTTTGTAAATCTTTAAGAATTTCGAAGAATGCTATTCTTGATTTTGGGTCAAGGTTTGCTGTTGGTTCATCCATTATCAATAAGTCAGGATCATTTGATAATGACTGAGCAAGTAGGATTTTCTTTTTTTGACCACTTGAAAATTTGTTTGGTGAAACGTGTCTTAAGTTTCACATATTAAATTCTTTTAATATTCTTTCAGTAAATTCCTTTGCTTCTTTTGAAGTTAGACCATTAAGTTCTGCCATACTTTTTAGATATAAGTAAGAAGACATCTTTGAAGGGAATCTAGCGCTTTCAGGAATATAACCAAGTTTTAATCTCGAACTTTTTTCTCTATTGCTTATTCCTGAAATTTTTATTTCTCCTTCAAATTCAGCATACGCTCCAACAATAGATTTTATTGTTGTGGTTTTACCAGCACCATTAGCACCAATGAAAGCGTGGAACTCACCTGACATAACTTTAAAAGAAATATTGTTAACTGCCGGTTTGGCTTTTTTATTATATTGTTTTTTAAGGTTGTTAACTTCTAAGAAGATTTGCTCGCTATTTGCTGATTGATAATTTTTATTTGCATTAACATCGTCGTTTTTTAAATTATTATTATTTACTAAATGTTCTTTTTCTAAATCATTTAATAATTTCTTTTGTAAATCTGTGTTCATTTTATTCCCTCAATAATGTTATGCAAAGTCTCTTTTGAAATATAGAGCTGATGCTGATGCAAACACAACCACTGAAACACTTATTCATAATGGAATAGTGTAGTTTTTGTTTAATAAAGATTTAGTAGAAGTTTTAACAAAGTTTTTATAGAAAGAACTATTAGCATAGTTACTTACTAGGTTAATTTTATAAGTATTCCCGTTAAACTGGAATTTTGTTGTGTACCCTTCAATTGAAGCAATGTCTTCTATGTTTGCTTGTTCACCTGCTTTTAGTTTCTTTTCTATCATTGTTCCTACTTCTTCAGGTTTTTTTCTTTCTATTTTCATTCTACCTAAATTAAGTATTGTAGTTAACTCAGGAGATTCTTCTATATTTTTTAAAGTAAGATTTTGCTCTTGTGAAAGTTTAACCATTCCACCTAATTGAATTAATGATATATCTCTTAACACTGCAACAATATCAGAGTCTTTAAGAGAGTGGTTTGGGTCTTTAAAATAATTATCTAAGAAGTCTAAAGTTTCACCCTTTGTTGAAGCCACATTGTTTGAAACATATTGAGCAGTACTTGATGTGCCATTCTTTTTATATTTTTCTCAAGCTTCATTTCAAATTTTAATAAGTTCATCATTTGACTTAGAAGAAATGAAGTCATCTGGAACATCGTATTTGTAAACATTTCTTCACTCTTTATCAAACTGGATCGAAGTTGATCTACTTATTTGAGGAATTAAATTAACTCAAGCAACATTCAATGGTGTTGGTTTTATTGATTCTCCTGATGCTTGAGCTGTAGGCATAGGAGTTGTTCCGGTTGGGGACATTATATCTTCTGTTGTAACATTTATTTTTGTTAATAATGGGTTTGAAGCAATTTTATAATCTTCATTAAATATTAAGTCTACTGGGATGCTGTTATAAGTCATTTCTCCAATAACACTTCTTACATCTGGAGAAGAGTAAGATAATGTGTATAAACTCGATAGTTGGTATCCAAAATCAAAGAATGAAAATGTTTTGTATGGTGTTGCACTTGCTGCGCTTGATCAAGCTTTAGAAAGAGTTTCACCAGCTGGTAATCCTGTAGAAAATAACGCATTAGTTTGTGTTAATTTTGTTTCACCAGTTTTTTCATCTTTTTCGCTATCAAGAATTGTTAAAGGACTAATTGTATATCCTCTATCTTGTAATATTTGTACTGGTGACTTAATTGTGAATGATCCTAAGAAAGTCATTATTAATAAGGCAAATGAGATACCAACTGATATAACCATTGAAATAATCTTTTTAAAGTAGATTGATAATATAGTTGTTATTGATCCAAATAATAGTCCATTAACTACTGTTCCAAGTAAAACACCCAATAATAATGTTGTACTATCTTCTCTTGATGAACTTCTGTTTAAGAAAGTGAATGCAGCAATTATTGCACCGACAATTGATATTGAAATTACATATATTAAAAATATTAAAAGCTTTGTAAATACTATTTCTTTTCTACTGATTGGCTTACTGACTATAAGCAACTCGGTACCATCATCTATTGGTGTTCTAAATATTTCTACAGCAATGACTGAAATAACTGCTGCTATTAATAACATTAATAACGATGTAGAGTAAGAACTTCTAAATAATGTAATAGGCGCTTTATCAGACATTACAGGAATAATTGAAGTATATAAACATATAACAATTGCATATGCAATGATTGAACACATTACGAATGCCTTTTTGCTAATCAATCTAAACGAGAAAATAAATAATGATTTGAATGAACTTTTTACTTGTTTATTTTTTTGATTGACCATATTTTTCTAATTCCTTATATATTCATGTTGTGAGAATTTTCTTTTTTATATTCTTCATCAATTTCGTATTCAGATATTTTTGCATATGCATATGCAACATTAATTAGTTTTTCTAAATTAAAGAAATCTTTACTAATTTTTTCTCATGTAGTTTCAATTGCAAACACATTTGGTTTTTGCAAGTTTTTTTGTAGTATTGTTGGAAGAACACTTCTTGGAATTTTAGTTCCATATTTTTCTACAATATCAGGTAAGTAAATTATTACTATTCCAGATTTTTTTAAAAACCCATTTTGTAGCATAGTTGCTCTTGCTTCTCAGTCAACAATTTTTCTTTTTTTAGTTTCTTCTCCTATTAGAAATATTGTTACTTCACTATCTTTTAATATAAGCTGTTTAACCATTTCAATGAAATAAGGATTACCTTTTTCGATTTCATTGAAGCTTGCTTCATTTGAGTCTATAAGTTTGAATAAAGTCTCATTTCTATTTTTATTAAAATTAACAATAGTGTTTTTATAAAAACTATCGTTGTTTTCATAGCAACTTATGTATACTTTTTTCATTTTGTACCTCTAATAAATCTTTAAAAAATGCTAATTTTTATTTTATATAAAATTTTCTAAAATTAACAATAATTAGATTTACCAAATTGCTTAAAAAAGTTAATAACTAATGTTAATTTGATAGTTTATTTATTAGTAAATTAAATACCTTTATATATAGTAGAAGTTATTATAGAAAAAGACTAAATAATATTATCTATTAGGTACTGTCTTAATTTTTGGAGAACTCATACTTAGAAAAAAGTTTGAAATAAATTTTAGGAGTAAGTTATGTCAAAAAAACCATAAAACAAAGACAAATTAAATATTCAAGAATTATTGAAAAATAGTGGCATTGAATCTATGTTAGATTTAAACAAACCAATTGGCAAGATAAAAAACATTTTATTGAATCTACTTTAGATGCTGAATTTGATTAACATATGGGTTTTCAAAAACACGATCAAAATTCAAGAAGGTTATGATTCATGAACTGTTCACAACTGACCTCAAATATTAAATCAACTAACTATATTATTCCCAGATAGATTGTGTGATATAAAATAGTTGTTATCAAGCGATTTAAAAGATAACCTAAAAATGAGTTTCTCCAAAAATCGCTACACTACCAAATGCCTTGAATTTAGAACTTAATATTAGAGCAAATCAAAATTTATATGTAGTTTTAAATAAGTTATTTTTTAACCTATAAATTAATAATTAGATTTATTGAATTTATTATATTTGAATACTAGTAGAACATTGAGAAAAAATATTATGTTTTATTTTTTATTAAAAGAGTTGAAAAATATTTTCTCTTATATATATTTAGTATAAGGAAATATTAAGGAGATATAAATATGATTAAAAATTTTAAAAAAATATTTCTAGGTGGTTTATTAGCTACTGCAAGTATTGGTGCTATAACAGGTGTAGCTGTTAGTTTAACTACTAATAGTAATTCTACTTCTGTGGTAGATAAAACAAACGAAAATAAAAACCCAACTTTCCAAACTGTTGTATCAAGAGATGGGTATTCATTATCTATTAAAACTAAAGAAGTTCAAACAAACCCTGAACAAACAACATATATTGCAACTATTAATCAAAACAACAAAAAAGAAGGTGCAATTTATTTTGTAACTAATGATAATCAACAAGAACAACAATTAGAATTCAAACCAGGAGACACTTTAAGAATAAAAGCTGTTATGAATGAAGGTTATGAAAACTACACTGTTAGAGAATTAAAAGTATTTGGTGCTGATGAAAATCATTTTGTTCCTTCAAAAAATGTTGAAGATTCTAAAGATGAATTCACTATTACAATGCCAAGTTTTGCAGCTACTTTAGATTTAAGCGGAAAAAGTTGATTATATGCTGAAAACACTCCAATTCAAGTAATACCTACATTTATTAAAAGTTCTATTGGTACTAACGTTGATTGAGAACATGGTGCTTACTATGATGATTTAAATGGATATGTATATAATGTTACACAAGATTCTAATTGATCTACATTGTGAAATAACTTGTATACAACAATGCCAAATGAAGATATTACTAATCCAATAAATATTTATATTTATCTTCAAGGTCATAAAATTACAATGGATGAAAGTGTTGTTAACTTAGATGTTCCTAGTGGTTGATCATTAAATATCATGAATAATAAATATGATTCTATGCAAAATGGAAAATACGGTGAATTATATGTTCCTGAAAATTTCCAATCTAAACTATCATTTAAAGGTGCGATCACTTTAGGTGGTTCAGTTAAATTTAATACTATTAATTCAACTGATGGGGTTATTTTCATTAACTTTGATAATACTTCTTGAATAGGAAATATTAAAAACGATCCAACTACTAGATAAGTTGTTCATTCATTAACTTAAACATATATATTTTTGAAACAATCACTATAAACGTGATTGTTTTTTGTTATGAATGTAGACTAAACTAAATGCAAGTTACTAAAAACTATGATAATTAATTTATTTTTTTAAAAATATTTGAATTATTTATATTTCATATACGTGTTTGAAAAATGTTTTGAATATTTAAAAAATGGGTTTATTGCTATTTTTATTAATTTTATTGTTTTATGGTTGATTTATTTTTATTGAGGTTTAGAATAAGTGAAAGAAGAGAGAGAGAATTAAATATGAAAAGAAAATGAAAAATATTGTTAAGTTCAGCTAGTCTTATAGCTGTTGGTGGAGGTATTGGTGTATATGCTATTACATCAACACCAGTAAGCACTAGTACAAGTGTTAACACTAATGAAAACAATAATAATTATGTTAACTATAAAACTAAAGGTTCTGTTGTTACAGGAAATAAATTAACATTTTCAGCTGTTGTACAACCAAACTCACAAATTAATAATTATGCATTTATCAAAGATGGTGCGTTAGCTGTTGGTACATACAACAAAGAAATAAATATGGGAAGTGATTCTATTACTCCTACATATACTTCAGGATATATTCAAACTTACTTAGGAAATGGAGACACAGTTTCAAGATATAGTTCTTCTGAATATCACAATAATAGAACATATATGCCAATACTGGACACTACAGAACATTATTATCATTCTGAAAGAACTAGTGGTGAAATTCAAAGAGGTGCATATAGAGGGTGAGAAATTTCTGGTAAAGGATATGTTGTATTTGGTGAAAAATATTCATATACAGCATCACCAGTATTAAAAACTGTATTCAATAATCTACAAACAGAAACTATTAATGCAATTCAATTTAACTTAGATTTATCAAACACAACAATTGAATCTATTAATACATACTTACAAGAAAACAAAGATATTCAATTTGTTACTGTTAGAGGAATCAACCAAAATACAGATCTTTCAAAATTAGTACTTCCTGAAAATATTAAGAAGTTATCTTTATTTGGAGAAAGAAATACAATTAATGATTTAAAATTACCTACAGATCTTCAAGAAATTGAAATTTATTTAGGTAAATCATTAAAAAGTGTAGATCCATTAATTTTCCCAAGAACTACTAATATTATTTCTGATGTTGCAGCAAACAATACTTCATCAGTTTTCACAGAAATAAAATTATCTGACTCTACAATTGATAATACAAGTGCAAAACTACAACAAGCAATAAATGATGTTTATACATATAGAATTAAAGAACGTGCTTTCCAAGGATTAGTAACTGGTGGATATATCGGTTCATGAGACTTAACTGGCACTAAAGTAACTTCATTCAATCATGTTACTATTCCTCTATTAAATGATGGAACTGGTAGATTCTATATTGCTCATGTTGAAGTTAAAACAGATGGAAACATTGATAGTACTCAAAATGAAACTATCACAAACAAACCATCAAATGATTCACAAATTAATGATTGATTTGATTGAGGTGGTGGATGACAAAAAGTTCAAGAAGTAGTGGTTTCATCATCTGAAAATGTAAGTTTAGAAACTGCAACTCAAGAAATTATGGGATTCATTGCTAAGTATCCAAATATTAAAAAAATTAATATTGTTAACATTAAACTAGTTGATAATGTAACTCATGAACAACTAAAAGAAAATGTATTAAAAGCTATTGAAGCTAAATATGGAGAAGAATCTCAATACAAAGAAATTGAATTTATCTTACCAGAAGTTATTCAAGCTCCAACTGCTTAATAAATTTATAGATTTAAAAATACACACTATTTATAAACATGGACGTGAAATTTGGACAATAATTCAAATTTCATGTTTTTGTTGGTGTGTATTTTTTATAATATATACTTGAATAAATTTTATAATTTTTATAAAAAAGAAAAAAAACTATGTGTTATATTTTATTTATAAAATTTATAAATAAGGTAATAGTATATGAAAAGATATTTAAATAAAAAAATTTTTAATTCTATAATTTCTGTTGGAGCCATTATAATTCCTTTGACTCTTACAAGTTGTTATAGTTCACCTAAAAAAATAAATTTTGTTACTACATATGACAATGTATTAGATGATGCTATTGCTTTAGGGATTAAACCAGAATATGCCACACCAGGAAATTGAACTACATATACATCAAAATACATTAAAGATATTGCAACTAATGCTGGTACTAAAATTTTAGATTGACAAATCTATCCAAAAAATGGAGGTTCTTTAAATCCAAAAAAATTGACCGAACTAGGAGTTGATGTTTTAGCTGCAAATATTACAGATTCTGTTAAAGAAAGCCAAGTTGAAAATTATGTCAAATCAATTGCATATAGCGGTAGAGGTGATTCAAGAGAATTTTCATATATTGGAGACTCGAAAGCAATAGGTGGTATGTCTTTAAGCGATACAAATATTAACAATTTATCTGATGATATAGGTGGAATCGATTTCTATAATGATTCTGGAAAAAGAGTGTGAATAAATGGTAATGATTGGGTTGATCCTTTAACTGAAGGATCAAGTAGGATAGAAAAAGATTTTGTTGATTATGGTTTTACTTATAAATTATATGAATGACAACAAAACCCATTTGCAGCATTAAATATTTTTGCAGCTTCATTAGATAATTTAAGTGGTCGTAAAAATAACTTTGTAAGTAAATCAAAAGCTATTGAAGATAAACAAAAAAATAGGTTAACAGAATTAAACAAGAATGAACAAATTAAAAATCTTGTTAATAACAAAACGATTGCATTTATTTTAGGAAAAAAAGCATCAAAGGACTCAAAGGATACTGATAAAAATATTCAATTATATAGTCCACATACATATCCCCAATTTTATTCAAAGTTAGATAATAAAGGTTTAAAAATGAATTTTCCTACACCTAAAGATGTGACAAAATTAACTAAATCTGCAATGTTTAATGATCCAGATATTATTGCTGGCGGTGACCAAGATACTAATACTTTTAAAAATGCTTCTGGTGGGGCTGAAATCATTTCTCAATTTAGTGGAAAGTTTGATTATGTTGTTTATATGGCATATGATGCAGGTCAATACACACATTCACAGGAAGAAGTAATTTCAAGTGATATTAAAAAATTGCTTAAAAATGGATCTGATGTGTCAAAAAATATTTTTTATACAAGTTATAGTGATATGTATATGAGTACTTGAGGTCCAATTGGTCAAAGTTATGGTTTGACTAAATTTGTAGAATGAGTAAACTCTTCTTTAATCACAGAACAATCTAAAAAAATTGTAGAAAAAAAAGATTATATTTTATATAACAATATTGATGTATCACAACTTCAATATTGAAAGAATTTAGTTTAACAACCATTTATTATGAACTTCCGAATGTATAAAACAAACAGAAATAAATTCATAGAATTTAGAAAAACAAAAAAATGATTATTAATAAATTATTTAGTTAGTTTGTTAGTATGACTTTTTTTATTTTTATTTTGCTATTTTTTTCAAAACTTTAAATTTCAAATTCCAACAGAACAATATTTATTTCAAATAGTTTCTGCAGCAATTTGTGGTTTGTGTTTGCCATTTTCTGGATCATCATTACAATATCTAACTCGTAATGAGTTAGCTGGGCCAACCACATTAGGATTTTTGCCGCTAACAACAACTAGTCTTATTATTTACCTTTTTATTGATAAAGCTTCTCAAGATGGAATTGGAGTTTATTTTCAATATATCATCACTTTTGTTTTATCTATTTTGTTGATTGCTATTATTTACTTTATAACTAAAAAAACAAAAAACAAAATGTTTCTGATTTTAATGGGATTAATGATAGGTATACTTATTGGTGCGATAAATTCATTATTAATTTATTTATTTCCAAGCTTTTCCATTTCTTATTCGTCAATACTTGGAAATATGCAAATTTTGTTTGATTGAACTAGGTTTTATATTAGTATACCAATAATGGTTATTGGGGTGATATTAGTCTTATTTGTTGGTAAAAAGATTAATATAATTAGTAATAATGAAGAAATAGCATCAAGTTTAGGAATAAACACTAAACAAATATTTTGAATAGGAGCTATTAGTTCTATATTAATAACAATTGGTGCAACTTTATTAATAGGTTCAATAATTGGGATTGCTATTGTATTTCCTATAGTTGCAAAAAAATTTTTAGGGAATAATAATTTCTATATTAATTCTTCTATATCGTCTTTATGAACAAGTTCATTATTGGTTTTATCAATAATGCTGAATTACCAATATTTACTAGGAATTAATTTCTTTTGCATGTTTATAGTCATTCCTTTATTTCTTTCAATAATAATGAAGAGGAAGTTTTAATATGTTTAAATATAGTAAATATATAAAAAACAAAAAATTTGTTTTCTTTAAAAATAATAATAGAATATTATATTTTATATTTTTGTTGTTAGCAATAGGGTTATTTAGTTTCTTGATATTATTTACAGATGCAACATATGGATTTAATGTCATTAACAACGTTTATTGAAAACAATTATTGGTTATGTTTTGTGGTTCTATGTGTTTGGGTATAAGTACATATTTACTTCAAGAAATGACTAATAACAAGTTGGCTGACACTTCAATATTGGGTATAGGAAATATTAACTTAATTGTTGCAATATTTTTAGTGTTATCTTTTAATGTAGCAGATTATCAACAATCTAAGAATTTTCTTACTAATAATTCTTGGATATTCACTATAACATCAACACTTGTAGTATTTTTTCTGTTTATAATATCAAATAATAACAAAGCTTTCTCTTCTAGAAAAATGGTTTTTATTGGAATCATTCTTAATTTTTTTCTAATCGGTTTATATTATGGTTTAATGCATTTTGTTCCAGCAAATAAAAAAGATTATATTGAAGATTATTTTAATGGATCAATAGTTATCGCAAGTGATGTTCAATTTTATATTTCGTATTTTCTTTTATTTATATGCATTATTTGGGTTTATTTATTGAAAAATAAAATGTTTATTTTGTATACTGATTCTACAATTGCAAAAACACTTGGTATTAAACCAAATTATATTAATTTTCAAGTTATGGCAATTATTGGCGTTCTATCTGGAGTTAGCTTTTTTTTAATGGGTAATGTTGTTCTTTTAGGTTTAATTGGAGCATCTATTTCTGGAATTATCTTTAAAAGAAGATATTCATATACATTGATATCTTCTGGGTTAATGTCAACAATTATAATGTTTATATCTTTTTATTTTAATAATAATGTTCTTTCTGAATTGTATTCTCGTTTTTCAAATTTAGCTTTATATTGATTCCCTATCTTTGGTGTGCCATATTTTATATACCTTGCAATAAAACAAAATAGGAACTAAAAATTCATAACTATAATAAGTTGTGAATTTCCCTAACTGACATGTGAAGTGCAACACTTTAACGTTGCATTAAATTCTCTACTTTGAAATACAAGTTGAGAGTTTTTTAACTGACATGTGAAGTGCAACACTTTAATTTTGCATTAAACTCTCGACTTTAAAATGCAAGTTGAGAGTTTTTATTTTAAATATTTTCTTGGTATATTGATAAGCTGTTTTATAACCAAACATTTTTCTTGAAATGTTATTTACTTTTCATTCAAGGGTTTTAATTTTATCTTCGCTTATTAAACTGAAGTCAGTTCCTTTTTTATATCATCTTCTAACTAACCCATTTATGTTTTCGTTAGTACCTCTTTGGAATGAAGAATAAGGTTGGCAATAATAAACTTTAAAGTTTAATTGTTTTCTTGTTATATCCATCATTTGACACTTTAATCCATTATCAACAGTTATGCTTTTGATTAGTAATTTTTCATTCCTAATAATGGGATACATTTTAACTATCTTTTATCTAGCTTTTTTACCTTTTATTTTTCTAATAATTATCAAATACTTTTCTTATATTCAAAAGGAGTATCTACTAGAGACATTCAGGAAACAATATATCAAACGTTTTATTGTGATTTAGACAAAGACACAATTTCTAGAATCACAGATAAAATAATTTCAAAAATTGTAATGTGACAACAAAGACCATTAGAATTTGTTTATCCAATTATGTACATAGATATAATCAGATTCAAAATTAGAGAAGATTCTGTCTAAAAAGAAAAATCAGTTTATTTAATAATTGGTGTTAATATTGAGGGAAAAAAGAGATTTTGGACTAAACATGGACGTGAAATTTGGACAATAATTCAAATTTCATGTTTTTTATTTATAAATTTAATTTATACTGGTTTGGAGTCATTCAATTTAATTTCTC
>CASDXH010000016.1 GCA_949285105.1 uncultured Mycoplasma sp.
GAGAAATTAAATTGAATGACTCCAAACCAGTATAAATTAAATTTATAAATAAAAAACATGAAATTTGAATTATTGTCCAAATTTCACGTCCATGTTTAGCATTAAGCTTTGTTGTCATCATTTCCAGAACCATCAAAACGAACAAGAGTTTTAAGGTCTATTCAAACTTTAAATCTTTGAATTAATCATTGTGTAGTTTTTTCTTCTAAAATAATATTTCTTATTTCTTCAAATTTATCTTTGTTGTTTAGATATTCATTAATTGGCTGATTTGTTGTTTTGTAATAATTATCCAAATAAGTCTTTACTTGATTGTCATCAACCCCAAGTTTATTTTGAGCAATTATTTGTTCAAATACTAAACCTTTCATAATAAGTTTTTTTGAAAGTTCTGTTAATTTAGTTTCATCAGTTTCATTGAATTGAGCTTTAAATCTTTTTTTGAAATCATCAAGTTCTGTAGCATCTATTTGAAAACTAAAATTTGATGTTAAATATTGCATTATTTTGTTGAAAGCATTTTCTTTTAAAATTATTTGGTCAATTTGCGTTCTTATAAAATCATCAGTTGCATCTTTGTAAACAGCTTTTAATCTTTCAGCATGAATCTGTAACATTTTAGGATCAGCTAATAATTGATCAATAGTAAATTGTTTATTGTAATCAATTTCAGATTTCTTTTGTAATTTTGACTTAAACATACTCATATTGATTTACCTCATATTTATAAAAATTTTAACACATAAAAATAATTTATTTATTTTCTAGAAATGTTAAAAAATCATATTTAATTGAGTCAAGACTTACCTTGTTAATGTCATTTCTTATATAGTATGAAGATAGAGCTCTAATTTCTTTAATCTCTTTTTGATCATAAGGAAGTGAAGGACAATCTATGAACACTGTTCAATATCCCTCAAAAAAAGCTGTTTCACCAATTGATGGATCAGTGAAAAAAATAATTGTGTCTTCTTTAGAAAAATTGAAATGACTTGATGGTACAGCAATATCATCAAATGATGTATCAACATCTATTTGTTCATCTTCTTTAGACTTAAAAATAAATTTAATATCATTTTCTAAAATCTTTAATTCATTTCTTCTTAAAAAAGATTTAATCTTTTCTTTTTGAATTGATTTCTTTTGTTGTTTGTCATCAATTTCAAATTCTTTATCAATAAGAAAATAAGTTTTTAATCCTTTAGATTCTTTCCCCTCGTTAATTAGTCTACAGATCATATCTGTAAACTCCTTGGTCTGTTCATCATCTTCAACTTCTAGTAATTCATTTATACAGAAGACAAAGTTAATTATTTTTTCCATATATCAAGTACCTCAGTTTTCATTAGTTTATCAACTATTTCTTTGTCTTCAATTTCCTTATATAAAACAAGTCTTCTATTGAAATTTTCAATGAATCTTAATTTCTCTTCATACTTTTCAAGCTCAATTAAAGACTTTTTAATACTATCAAAAACTGCTATTTTTGTAATATTATTTTGTTCTGCAATTTCATTAATAGTATAGTCATTAAAATAATAATCTTTTAAATATCTTATCTTTTTTTCTGTTAAAAGCTTTCCATAAAAATCTATTAAGAAGGCAATCTTTTGTAAGTCATGTTTTTCCATAATCTAAATCTTTAGCTCTTTTGTTATACCTATAATAAATTTTTCTAGATCAAATGGAGATAAGTCTTCAAGCTTTTCACCAAGCCCAATATATTTAACTGGAATATCAAAGTTATCTTTAATTGATAAAATGATTCCACCTTTTGAAGTACTATCCATCTTAGCAAGAATAATTCCTGTCACATCTGTTATTTCTTTAAAAGCTTTAGCTTGTACAATTCCAGATTGTCCTGTTGTTGCATCTAACACTAATAAAACTTCATGAGGTGCTGAATTATCAAATTTATGAATAACTTGATGAATCTTTTTAAGTTCGTTCATTAGATTTACTTTATTTTGAAGTCTCCCTGAAGTATCACAGATAACTAGATCATATTTTTCATCATAACCCTTTTTAACTCCAGTATAGATAACAGAAGCTGGGTCTTGGTTTGGTTTATCTGGTAATACAATGTCTACACCAATTTTTTTAGATCAAATGTTTAATTGTTCAACAGCGCCTGCTCTAAAAGTATCTCCCGCAACCAATAAAATTTTCTTGTTATCTTTTTTAAATTTATTTGCAATTTTTGCGATTGAAGTTGTTTTACCAACACCATTTACACCTGTAACTAAAATGACATTTGTTCTATCATTTTTAACATTTAAGAAAGTATTTACATTAGTATCTTGTATATAGTAAGTAAAGATTTTATCGACAATAATTTCTTTAATTAACTTTGGGTCTTTTACATTTTGAAAATTAACTTCATCTCTTATTGCATCGACAATTTTCATTGTTGCAGTAACACCAACATCATAAGAGATTAAAAGTTCTTCAACACTTTCATAAAGGCTTTCATCTACTTCTTTATATTTTTTTGAAATTTCAGCAATAGCTTGACTTAAATTACTTGATGATTTTTTTAGTCCATCATCAAATTTCTTTTGTGAAACACTTTCTTGTTTAACATATACTTCTGCTTTATTTTCTATGTTTTTTTGTTCAATCTTTTCAGATAGTGTTTTTTTACCTTTTATCTTATCTATTAATTTTTTTAAAAAACCCATTTATATCTCCAAAAATATTATTTACTTTCTTCTTCCATTATTTCATCACTACCAAAGTCTTTTTTAGCATCCTGTACTTTAACTTGGTAAATAGATGTAACACCTTGTGTTTGCATTGTAGCACCATATAATTTATCACATCTTTCCATAGTACCAGGTCTGTGAGTAATAACTAAAAATTGTGTATCTGTTGAGTAGTTTGAAATAATATTTCCAAAACGTTCAACGTTTGATGGATCAAGTGCTGATTCAGCCTCATCTAAAATAACTAGTGGAAATGAACTAATTTTTAATATTGAAAATAAAACTGATAATGCAACAAGAGTTTTCTCACCACCAGATAATGCAAATAAAGAGTTAATGTTTTTACCAGGAGGTGAAGCTTTAATATCAATCCCTGATTCTAATATGTTATCAGGTTCTGTAAATTCAATACTACAACTTCCTCCACCAAAAAGGTATTTGAATGTTTTTGGTAATTCTTCATTAATTTTCTGAATTGTGTTATAGAAGTCTTCATGAGCTTTAGAATCAAGCTCTTTAATAACATTAATGATTTCTTCTTTAGCTTCAGAAATTTCAATTTCTTCTGCTCTCATTTTTTCATAACGTTCAGATTTTTCTTTAAGCTCATTAATTGCATCCATATTAATTGGACCAATATAATTTAATTCTTTTGTTAATTTATCAATTCTTTGTCTTGCAACATTATCTGAAACTGGTAATGGTTCACTATAATTTTGAATTGCTGTTTCAATAGTCATTTTATAGTTATTGTTAAGTTTTTCTTTTGCATTAGAAATAATGTTTAAATTCATTACTTCTTTTTTATCAAATTCTAAAATAACATTATTGTTAAGACTCATTGTTTCTCTAATCTTTTCAATTTCATCTTCAATTTCATAAATTCTATTTTTTAGTGTTTTTTTAGAATTTTGATTAACATTTAAATCGTTTTCAACTTTTTCTTTTGTGTTGATTAGTGAGTTTAATCTATCATTAATATTTTTGTAGTCACCATCAATACTTGTTGAATCACTTGAATAAGATTTTCTAGAAATTTTTTCATATTCAACTTTATATTTAATAAAGTCTTGTTCAAGTCATTTTAATTGGTCACTATATTTTGATTCATTTAATCTACATTCATTAGTTCTATTTCTAAAGTTAATTAGTAATAAATCAATTTCATTTGATCTATTTGTAACTTTTTGAATTTCTTTATCTAGTTCATCAATTGATTTCTTTAATTCTTTTCTTTTATTTTCAAGAGTAGTTAAGGAGTTAATGATCCTCCCATCATTATATCCACCAGTAATAGAACCTTGTGGGTTAATAATTTGTCCATCTAAAGTAATTATTTTGTATAGTTGATAAGTATATTTTGAAATATCAATAGCTGTTTCATAGTTTTCAGCAATAATAATTCTTCCCAATAGTACATCAACTATTGGCTGAATTTTTTTATCAACTTTTGTTAATAATGTTGACGCTAATCCAACAAATCCTGGCAAGTGTTCAAGAATTTCTTGGTGTTCTTTTTTGATTTCTTTTGGTTTCATTTCATAAACTGGCATGAATGTAGCAATCCCAGCTTTATTGTTGTTTAAGAAATCAATTGCTCTTTTAGCATCTCTATGAGTGTTAACTACAATGTTTGAAATATTTTTTCCTAAAGCTAACATGATAGCTTTTTCATGAGCTGGATCAACTTTAATAAAATCCAAAACAGTACCAAGAATTCCAGTAAGGGCTTCTTTATTTTCAATGATAACTCTAGCACCACCTTCATGGCCCATCTTATTTTTAATCAGGTCTTCAAGGTGATTTAGGTTCGCTTTATTTTCAGTATTGATTTTAATTAAATCAAATAAAGCTTTTTGCTTTTCGTTTTTTTCACTTTCAAGTTGAATAACTTGAGTTTCATATTCATCAGCTTCTTTTTTATTTCTTTCAACAATCTCAACTTTTGCTTTAATTTCAGATTCTGTTTTTGCTACTAGATTTGCTAAAGCATTAACCTTGGATTGAAAATCTGTTGAATTCATATCAATTTGAATATCATTATCTAAAGCTGCTTTTTCAATTTCAAGTTTGTTAATTTTAGTAATAATGTTGTTTAGCTCAACATTGAAAATACCAACCTTAATATCAGCTTGTTCCAATGCTTCTTTATTAGCACTTAGCTCTTTTCCTAATTGCTCTAATTTTGGTGCTAAATCTTGGTTGACAGTTTTTGATGTATTAAGTTTAGAACTAATGTTATCAAGCTCAGTTTGAGCTTTAACTATATCTTTAACTAGAATAGAAATTTCAAGCTTTGTAAGCTCTTCTTTTTTCTCACTATATTCTTTTACCTTAGAAGCTTGTTGTTCAAGTTTTTTAATATCACGACTTAACTCTTTAGTAATGTCGATAAGACGGTTTAAATTATTTTGTGTTCTTTCAAGTTGTCTTAAAGATTCTTCTTTTTTTCTTGTATATAAACCAATTCCAGCAGCTTCTTCAAAAATAGTTCTTCTATCCTCTGGTTTACTATCAGCAAATCAGTTAACAGTACCTTGTGAAATAATACCAAGCGAACCCTTAGATAAACCTGTATCAACAAAAACATCCATTATGTCTTTAAGTCTTGCTTGTTCTCCATTTATGAAATAATCGTTATTACCATTACCTCTATACAAACGTCTAGTAATAGAAACTTCATCAAGATCAATATGTAATACTCTTTTTGAATTATCAAAAGTTAATGTAACTTCAGCAAAGTCATTAGCAGGTTTAGTTTTAGATCCATGAAAAATAACGTCATCACTTTTTTTACCTCTTAATGACTTAATTGATTTTTCACCAAGAACCCACTTTACAGCATCAATTACATTAGATTTTCCAGAACCATTTGGTCCAACTATACCAATCATTGAACAGTCAAAATTCAACTTTGTATAGTCAGCAAATGATTTAAATCCTCTTGCCTCAAATTTCTTCAAAAAAATCATAGCTTCTCCTGAGTATGTTTTTGTTACATAACATATAAATTATATGTGATAAGACTTTTTTTAATTAACAAACTTTTTTTGTGGTTGAATTAATTTTTATCTAGTTTAACCTATTTTATTAGAAAAAATTTGGTTATTTTTAAATAAATAAAAACAATGTTTGATAATATTTTTTAAAGCTTCTTATATTAACATTATGGTAAATAGATCAGGAAAATGATGTTATATCAAGATGAAAAATAAAATACCAAAAATAAGAAAAATATAACTTACTTTTGGTATTTTTCATATGCCATTCTAGCAGCATTAATGTCAGCTTCATGTTTAGTGTTTCCAATACCAACTCCATATATAACATTATTAAAAGATAAGGTTGATTTAAACTTTTTGTTTTCAAGTTCAGTGTGGGAATATAGTATTTTGTTTTTAACTTTTCTATCGGTTGCAATTCCACTCTGGAAAATTTCTTGAATCTTTGATTTGTAATCGATCACATTATTTAATCTATTAGATTCATAGTATTTAATTAAAGTAGATTTTAATATTTCATAAACTTTAATTTCTCCAAGATCTAGATAAATAGCTCCCATTAAGGATTCAAAGATATCTTCACGGATTTTAGCAGTGTCTGTTTCAATATTTACACCCTTACCAAGAAAAGCATAATTTATAAGATCAAGTTCATCACTTGCTCTTTTTAAAGTGGCGCTACTAACTAACATCTTTCTTACTTCTGTCATTTCTTGTTCATCAAGTTTTTTATAAAATAAATAACAAGAAATTATTTTTGAAATAATCACATCTCCCAAAAATTCCAATCTTTGATAAGTGTAATTAATATTGCGGTTCTCATTTTTATATGAGTTGTGAGTTAAAGCTTCTATATAATAGTGTTTATTTTTTGTTTTAATTCCAAGTCTTCTAAGTAATGATTCAATAGGATACATTAATTAAATTCTCTTTCAATTTTCTTTAAAACACTATTATCAATAGTTTCTTTCATCATTCTTAATGAACTATAAAATTGTTTAAAATCAGCATTCCCATGTGTTTTAAAAGCAATTCTTGTTAACCCTATAACAAATGCCCCAGCATTGTTTTTATAGTCAAATTTCTTTTTTATTTTCTTTAGTGCAAAAATAGAGAATAATAAACCTAATCAGTTTCATGGTTTTTTATATTGGTCTTTTAGTGATCTGCTTATTGTCTTGCTTGTACCTTCTAATGTTTTAAGTACAATGTTACCAATAAATCCATCAGCAACTGCAATATCAACTTCTCCCTCGATTAAATTTCTAGGTTCAATAAAACCAACATAATTTAATTGTTTATTTTCTTTTAAAATTTTATTTGCTTTAATTAGATAATCTAATCCTTTATTATCTTCTGTACCGATGTTTATTAATCCAATTTTTGGGTTTTCAATATTTCTTGTTTCTTTCACATAAACATTCCCCATAATTGCAAAATTAACAAGATCAATTGGTGCAACTTCTTTATTTGCGCCAACATCTAAGATATTTAATCCAACATTATTTCTAGTTGGAACAAAGGGCATAAATCCAGCCTTTGATATCTTATTTAATTTTTTTAATAGTAAATGAGTTAAGAAAACATAACATGCAGTATTACCAGCAGATAAAACAGCATGAGCTTTATCATCTTTTACAAGCTCAATAGCTTTATACATTGAACTATCCTTTTTGTTTCTAACGCTTATTGGTTCATCTGTCATTAAAATAACATCACTTGCATCTTCAATTTCAAATTCTTCCTCATTTTTTAGGCAAGGAAGAATTTTTTGTTTATCTCCAACAAGGATAATTTTTACATCTTTATTTTTTGAAACGAATTTTCTACAAGCTTTAATAGCTTCACTAATATCGTTTTCAAAACCCATTACATCAACTGAAAAAGTCATTATAATCACCTTTAAATACAAAGTTAAATTTATTTTAATATAGATTTAATGAATTAATAAAAATAAAAAAGTACTACAACAAAAAAACGCTCACTAATTAAAAGTGAACGTTATATATTAGCTTTAGTTTTAAATTAATTAAGCAACTGTAGCAATTTTAGCTTGGTTAGCTTTTCTTGAATTAGAAACAGCTTTTACAACAACTGTAGCAACTGAAGCAACAAAAGCTACAATAGCAGGTAAGAATCAAGCTCATTGACATGCAGTGTTAACATCAGCTAATACGTATGCACCAACTCCTAAAGTTGCAATAGCAGTTAAAGCTCATAATACAGATAAAATAATTTTTGAAATTTTGTTCATAATTTACTCCTAATATATACTATAAAATATATTATAACTTATTGTTTACAAAGATGTTATCCCGTTGACATATTTATCAAGTGCTGCCAATATATCTTTATGATGTTCTTCTCCATGCTTTCTTAAAGATTCTTCATATTTAAAAGTTACAAACATCATACAGAATAAACTAAACATTTTTGTATCTTGTTCAAAGTAAGTTTTCATCTCGGTAAATGGTGTATTTTTAAACATTTTAGCAAGAAGAGGCATAAGCATTGCTTGTTGCATTTTTCTAGTTTCAGTAACTCTAGCAGAATCAATAAAGGCTTCCATTGCTTCTTTTAATAATTGAGTATTTTCTGGTGATAACATTTCTAGCATATTATCACTTTTAATAGCTGTCTTTATAAAAGAGAGTTTGCTTTCATTATCTGGGCATATATTGTTGAAATTTGAAACTACTTTATTGATATTGTCTTCAAACTTTTTTTTTAGCTCTAATTCATTCATCATAACACTCCTTTCTTACATCTTTAGGAACTAAAAAGCACCTAAGTTTATATGTAAATAAATGATAGGTGCTCATAGTTTTTAAAACATAAACAATAGTTATTAATTGGCCCCCTAGATAGGAATTGAACCCACAACCTTTTGTTCCGAAGACAAATGCTCTACCAATTGAGCTACTAGGAGACAAAGTGGGATATTACCCCACTGAACCTTCCATGTCCAATTTTATCAGACGATTTAATTCTATTGCATATTCCATTGGTAATTCTTTGGCAAATGGTTCTAAAAAACCTAACACAATTAGGTATTCAGCTTCATCTTTGCTCAAACCTTTCCCCATTAAATAATACAACTGTTCTTCTGAAATGTTTGAAACTTTTGCTTCATGTTCTAAAAAAGATTCTTTATTTCCAATAATTTCTACTGGCACTGTATCACTTCTTGATATGTCATCAAGTATTAGAGTGTCACATTCTACAGATGCATGTGAGTTAATAGCGTCTTTTGCAATTTTTACAAAACCTCTATATCTTGTATCTCCCCCATTAAGAGAAACTGATTTTGAAATAATTTTTGATTTAGTGTTAGGAGCTAAATGAATCATTTTAGCTCCAGCATCTTGAACAACATTTTTAGATGCCACAGCAATTGAAATACAATCACTTGAAGCATATTCTTCAGCAAGAATACTTGAAGGATATTTCATATTTATACCAGCACCTATGTTTCCATCTATTCAAGACATATTTCCTGAACGATAAACTTTAGCACGCTTTGTAACTAGGTTTAAAACATTCTTACTTCAATTTTGAATTGTTGTATATCTCAAGTTGGCATTTTTGTGAACATAACATTCAACAACTGCTGCATGTAAGTTATGTTCACTATAAACTGGTGCAGTACATCCTTCAACATAATGAACTTTAGCACCTTCATCTAAGATAATTAAAGTTCTTTCAAATTGACCAGAACTCATACCATTTATTCTAAAATATGCTTGTAACGGTTTTTCAAGTTCAACATTTTTAGGAACATATATAAATGAACCACCAGATCAAACAGCAGTATTTAAAGCAGCATACTTATTATCATTAGCTGGTACTAACTTTCCAAAATACTTTTTAACAAGATCTGGATATTTTAATACTGCTGTTTCTACATTTGTGAAGATTACACCTTTTTTCTCAAGTTCTTCTTCAAGTTTTTTATAAACGGTTTCAGAGTCATATTGAGCTGAAACACCATTTAAGAATTTGGCCTCAGCCTCAGGAATTCCAAGTTTCTCAAAAGTGTTTTTTATATCTTGTGGAACCTTATCTCAATAAGATTCTGTTTTTTTAGATGATGTTGTATAGTATACATAATCATCGAATTTGATGAAATCTAGATTTGGTCCTCATTTAGGATTATTGAATTTTAAAAATTCCCTATATCCTTTAAGTCTTATTTCTAACATTCAATCAGGTTCATTTTTAATCTTAGAAATTTTTCTAATAACTTCTTCATTTAAACCTTTTTCAAATTTAATAATTGAGTTATCCCCGTCATTAAATCCATATTCATATTCAATATTTATTTCTTTTTTATCTATCATAATTAATTATTATCAATAATGTTTTTTATTGAATTTACCCCCACTAAAGCACACTTAATTCTATTTAGTTGTTGATTAACATTTTTAAAGATGATTAAGTCTCCAATGATTTCAGTATCATATGGTTCTGAATTGATCATAGAGAAATAATTATCTAATATTTTTTTAATTTCTGTTTTATTTTTATTTTTTATCATTTCACATAATATATCTGTTGAAGAAGTACTAATAGCACAACCTATTCCATCAAAACGCGCATCAACAACAATATTGTTTTCTATTTTTAAATAAACTGTTAAATTATCAATACAAGATTTGGATTTGTAATTGTACTTGCTGTAAGTGTTAATGATATGTTCATCAGTTTTTTTATTTATTGGGTTTTCATAATGATCTAAAATCATTTGTCTAAAAACCATTGATTCGTTAGACGAGTCCATCAAGTTCATCCCCTTTCTTGTATTTTAATAAAGCATCAATAAGCTTATCTATATCCTCTTTAGTTGTATAGAAATGCATTGATACTCTTACCACATGTGGATAATTGATAATTTCATCTGCAAGCTTTGCACAAGATAAACCACTTCTAACAATAATCTTATTATTACCAAGGTAACTTGCTAAATCTTGACTAAACACATTATCAATTGCAAAAATTGTAACAAAAGAATCTATTCCGAAATTATAAATTTTTAAGTTATTAATAGATTTTAATTTTGAATCTAAATAGTGTTTTAATTCAAATATTCTAGCTCTTTCTTTTTTAAAATCTGCTTTAACATAAAGCTTTAAAGCTGCATTTCATCCATAGATTCCCATAATGTTTGGGGTTCCAGCTTCAAACTTAAGATTACCTTCCATTAATGTATAGTAATCTCTTTTGATTTCTCCATTCATTCCACCGCCAACAATCTTTGGTCTAATTAAATTCATTAACTTCTTATTAATATATAAAGCACCAATTCCTGTTGGACCCATCATCTTATGAGCACTACAAGCTAAAAAATCAATTGAAGAATTTTTAAGATCCATTCTATTGTGAGCAAGATATTGAACAGCATCTACTACAACAAAAATATTTTGATTTATTGTTTTAATAAGATTTGATAGTCTTTCAGCATCAATTTCATGTCCTATAAGATTTGTACCATTAGCAAAAGCTACAACTCTTGTTTTATGAGTAATCTTATTAATGATGTCGTTTTCACATAAATTAGTATTGTTGAAATCTGTTTCTGCAAATACTAACTTTAAATTTTTCTTTTTAGCAAGATCCATTCAGGGCAATATGTTTGAAGCATGTTCAGCATTTGTCAGTATTATTTCATCACCACTTGATAAGAAATCTTCAAGTGAAGAAGCAACCATATTTAATGAAAATGTACCACCGGGAGTGAAGATAATTTCTTTACTATTACAATTTAATATTTCACTTAATAAAGTTCTTGTTTCTTCCATAACAACATGTGGTCTATGAGAGAATTGAGAATCATCATTATGAGGGTTAGTACATATGTGATTAGTATAATAATTAATAGCTTCTAATACACATCTTGGTTTTAGTGCAGTTGCTGCACTATCAAGATATACATAGTTTTTATTATTTGAAAATCAATCTATTTGACTTCTTCATTTGTTTTGCATAAACTACTCCACTTTACCAATAGTGTTATATATTTTTTGAACTATTTCTTCTCTTAGTTTTTCATCTTCAAGTTTGTATAACACAACATTAAAATAACTTAATAAAATTAATTTAATAGCATCATCTTTTTTAAGTCCTTTATTTTGTAAATAAAAGATATGAGCTTGGTTAAGTCTACCAATAGCTAAAGCATGTTTTGCTTTAATATTATTGGTGTTAATAATTAAATTCGGTTTTCCCTCTATTACAGCAGAATTAGACAACAAAATTCCTTTTATTGCTTGTTCACAATAATTACCTCTAGAAGTATCTTTAATAATAGCTTCTAGATTAAATGTTGTTTTGGCATTATCTTTATTAACTCCAAAAACCTGACAATAACTTTCAGATTCATCACCTAAGTGATTTACTAAAACATTGAATGTTTTAGTATGGTTTTCAAGATTTAACGAAGATATAACTATATCTACTTTTGAATTTGTTTCTATATCAATATTTATGTGAAGGTTAACATCTGATTTTAAAGTATCTAGAATATAAAGTTCTTTGATTTCTTTATCTTTTACTTTAATAGCGTGATTAAAATTTTTATCATCTAAAAATACTACACTTGAAGACATTATTTTTTGTCTCCTAACTCTTTAGCAACTCAAGAATAACCTTCTTTATAAATTCTTTCCAGAATATCAAAACCACCTTGTTTTGCAATTCTACCATTGTATACAACAATAACTTTTGTAGGAATAATTTCTTTAAATAATTTTTCATGGTGAGAAATAATAATTAAAGCTTTATTTTTGTTAAATCAATTTTTTATTTCTCTAACCACAATTCTTAGTGAGTCAACATCTAATCCAGAGTCTATTTCATCAAGCATTACAAAATCTGGATTAGCTAGTTTCATTTGTAGAATTTCACATTTTTTCTTTTCTCCACCTGAGAAACCTTGGTTTACAAATCTATGTAGTAAATCATTATTCATCTCTAATGATTTAATATTTGTTTGAATTAGTTTATAAAGTTCTGGAAGTGAAATCTTTGTATCACGTCTTACATTAATAATCGTCTTTAAAAAATCAATCATTAAAACACCTGGTATTTCTTCAGATGTTTGTGGAGCTAAAAATAAACCCGCTCTAGATATTTCATCAGTTTCTCATTCTTCAATATCTTGATCATCAATTAAGATATTACCTTTAGTAATTTCAGTCATGTAATGGTGAGTTAACACTTTAACTAAAGTTGATTTACCATGACCGTTTGGACCAACAACAGCTATAATGTCTCCAGCATTAATTTCTAAATTAATATCTTTTAGTATTTTTTTATCATTAATAGAAGTATGCAAATTTTTAATTGTTAACTTTTTCATTTATCCCTCTCTGTATATAAAAATGACACAACATATTTGAATTTACAAATATGCTGCATCATATTTATCATTTATTTTGTTATGTACATATTATAATATATAACTTTAGTTTTAACTAAAAAATATAGTATATTTTTACATAAAAAATTACTTCTAATTAATGATTAACGTTAAATGAAATATAGTCTAGAATTATTAGTATATCAACCAAGCACAGGTTACTCATTTTAAAATATAGAACAAGAATTCATATACTGTTGTCTTAGGCCATCTGAGATAATTTGATTTATAAAACTCAAACATTCAATCATTTATAATAATAAGTTTTATTGTTTATGCATCTTAAAAACAGATTTAAATATGTTGGTGTTTTTATATAGTTGTAATGTCAAATATTTTCTTGCTTTGAAATACTAATTATTAGAATTGTCAGATTAATAAATAAAACAAAGAAAATATTCAAAATAAAAAACTAGAACAACAAACAAATAAACGTTTTGTTCTAGCTTAATAAATTTAATATATCTTATTCTGTTATAAATCCGTTGTAAGTTACAGTATAAGAAAGAAGTGAATTTTTATCTGTTACTACAGTGCTTTCAAAAGTAATCTTTAATGTAATGTAACCATAAATATCATCAGCAATCACTTCTAAAGAATATTTATTTTCATCAATTCCTTTTGTATATGCATCTGATGAAAAACCAATGAATTTTTTCAACATTGTTTTTCCATTAGTTGCATCTTTAAGTTGTTTTTCAATATCTGTTGGAAGGATCTCCCTTAACTTTGCATCATCAGCAAATAATTGTGATTGTGTTTTAAATGAAAAAATATCATTCGTTGAAACTTGGTTACCTTTAGCAAACCCTGTATATCTTTGAATAAACACTAAATCTTCAGAAGTTCCTGGAACTACTTTGAAAGTTAACTTAACAGTTATTTCACCATTAGTATCATTATAGTATATTTCATGTGCAAAGTGAGTTGTATCCCAATTATTAGGAATACTTGAACCTTTAGATTCAATTACATTTTTAGCTAAATCTAACTCAGTATTTATATATTTACCATCTATTGTTAATCTATTGCCAGAACTGCTTTTTGATAAGATATCTTTTATTTGGTTAGGAGTGTATTTTTTTAACTCTCTTAACGATTGACTATTATCATCTTTAAATTTAACAACATATTGGTTTTCATATTCTTCAGTTGTTTTAAATCCACTAATTGATTCATTTTTTACATAACTATCATTTTCTTTAGTAAATGATCAAGCTGTTGCAACGCTTGAGGGATAATTACCATCAAGGACAAGTTTTATATTCAATTGCCCTGTTTCATCATTAGGAGTAAGTTGTAGTTCAATATCTGATGAATTAAACCCTTTGTAGTTAATGAAATGTTCATACAATACTTGCTCATCAATTTCAGATGGTCTATATTGTTTTTTATTAAATGATGATGGATTTTGATTAACAAACAAACTATAATCAGAAACTTTATTTAAACCAGTATAAGTTTTACTGAATGTTTGGTCATTTTGTCCTTCATAATAATCGTTTGGAAGACGACCAGAAATAGTTAAAGTACCTTTGGTATCATCAGCTGAAACTTGGAATTCCATTTTACTTATTGGATATCCACTTGAAGTATCAGTGTTAATAAACTTTAAGATACTTGCTGTATCTTGAGTATTAAAACTACTTGGTAACAAGTTAGACTGACTTAATTCTTTTAATTGAGGAATGGCTTTTATATCTTCGTTTTGATTATTATTACCCACAAAATTAAAGTTTTTACTATCGGTTTTTTTGAAGATGCTATAAGTGTGATCAAAAGTTTTTTGAATTACATTTGCTGCTTTTGCTTCCACATCTATTGGAAGGTATTTAAGAGTGGTTCTAATCGTTACCTGTCCATTCTCATCATTAGGATTAACTATTTCATAAGACTTTTGTGGATACTTAATTCCGCTTACCGATGTTTGTTGTGAAGTTAAATTTATATCAAATGGATCAAATCTTTGAACATCTGAAACATTTAACTTTGATGGTAATGTATTTTTAAAGTCATAATCTAGAGAAGCTTCTTTTCAAGTTATTCTTTGTTGAATATTTTGACCAGTTTTAAATTCTTTAGTGATTGTTAAAGGTGGAATATTACTAGGCATAATTCCGTTATTAACAAATCAAGGAATTTGATCAATGTTTGCTGTAATCTTTATATTATTTGTTGAATTGTCATCATCTTTTATAATATCTTTTTTAAATTGTGGGTACTTAATATTTCCATGCTCATCTTTAGTTGGATTATTAGTAAAAAACCCATTATTAGAAATTGTTAAGTCGTTTCTATTAATTTCGCTTGGAAGTTTATTAGACAATACATTTGAATTAATAGTAAAGTCTGATGACTTGATAAATGCTTTGTCAGTATTCAATAAACCTTTTGAATCTCCAGTTCCTGCGTTATTGGCATTTTCTACAACAGCTACTGAAATACCATAGCCTTGAGTATTTATCTTATCTTGTTCACCTTTATCTGTTATGTTATTTTTGTGAGCAGCGTTAGATATGATCTTTGAATTAATCATCATGATTGATCCAGAATAACCTGGAACGTTAAAGATTACGAAATTCTTTGCATGGTCTTTTATAGAAGTTTCGACATTACCTGATAAGTCGTAATAAGAATAAGAGTTAAAATTTGTATTCTCATAACTTGTACCAGTTATTTCTAATTTATAAATCTTATTATCATCAACAAGTTTATAAAATAGGTTTTCACTCGGATCAATTGTATAAGAACTTACTGCTCTTTTGTTGTCAAAAGTAAATTCTGATAAGTGAACTCCATATCCTTCTTTAAAATTAGGATAGAATACAAAGAATTTATCATAAGCTGTAAAATAAGTTCTTCCGTTTACAGTTTTAAAGAAAGCTTTAGAGAATTTATCACCATATCTGTATGCTCAATTGTCAGTTTCATAAGTTCATATATTGTTAATTCTATAACCATTATATCAAGGACTGTTACTATCTGTGATTGGAATTCTTCTAAAATTATCGTCTACCAAGAACATGAATAAATCACCTGTAGCTTTAGAATTTGCATTATTAACACTACTTCTATCTACAACTACTAATATATTCACATTATTTGTGATCGGAACAATATACCTACTTCATGCTGACGCTTCATTTTTCCCTTTTGAAACATCTGTAATAGCCTGGTTTTCAGGAAATGTTTTTGCGTCTGAAAACACAAACTGCTTGTTTGAGTCTTTTTCATTGGGGTCAAAAACTCAGTTGTATCCTCATAGATCACTACCTTGAGAGAAAATTACTAGTTTTCCTGAATCTAATAATTGTATTTGGTAGTATAGATTAAATCGTCCTGCATTTACTTGACCTTGTTTGAATCCAGGCAAACTGTATTTTCCTAAAATGTTACCACTGATTGTGTCAATCTTAAGGATGTTTTGGGGCGGAACATTATTTTCTTTTTCATTATTTGTAGTATGTTTGGAATTAGTCAATATTCAAAGCACATTATTCTTTTTGTCAATTGCTCAGTTAGTGAATGCACCATAAGGATATTCAACAAATTTGTTGTCTTTAGTCCCTGGGAAATATTGACTATATTTATTTTGATCAGCAAAATCTATACTTCATCTTTCTGCACCAAATCAGTCCAAAGAAGTAATTTTACTACCATAATAAACTATTGGTCCTGTATCTACAGAAATAATAGGCATTTGGTAAAAAAACTCTGATGGAACTACAGGTTTAGATTGTGTAACATCATTAACAACAGTTTCTGATTTAGAAGTATCAGAATTGTTTTGTTGACCTAATGCATTATTAATAGCATCATTCAAAATTGTTGAATTAACATTGCTAGTTATTGCTGGTGTTGCAACAAGTGCAACACTAAGAATAGAAGATAGAATTAAAGTCTTGTTCTTTTTTTGCATAAAAAACTCCCAAACAAATTAAACACAAAATATGCAAAAGCATGATATATTAATTATTTATGTGTTATTTTAATTTTATATTAAAATAGGCAAATGTAAACTGAAGCTAATTTCTTCATAGTTTCTACAATATAAATTCTTTCTAACTAATATTCATAAAAAACTACAACCCTATAAGGTTATAAGTAACAATTTAATTAATCAAATATTTTATTTTACTCAGTTTTAAATCCATTATAAGTTGCAGTATATGAAAGTAATGATTATGGATTTGCTACCTCTTTGTCACTAAAGATAATTTTAATAGTTATATAACCATAAAAATCATATGCAGTTGCTTCTAATGTGAATTTATTATCAATTGCTGTTGCATAAGCTCCATAATAATAGCTTATGTATTTTTTAATCTCGCTAACCCTTGTAGAATTATCATTCAATTTAGCTACCAGTTGGTTGGTAATGAATTTTTAAATTCTGGATTAGCATTCATTAACTTAGTTTCTGTTTTAAATGAAAGTATATCATCAGCTGTAACTTGGTTGCCTTTTGCAAAACCAGTGAATCTTTGAATAAATACTAAATCACCGCTTACACCACTAACATTTTTAAATGTTAGTTTAACAGTTATTTCCCCATTTGGGTCATTGTAATAAATGTTATATAAGAAGTTATAATCATTTTTTAAATCTTCTTTCTTTGGTAAGTTTGATACAAGTGTATCAATTATTGCAATTGCAAACTCTTTTTTCACTTGTAATTTTACTTAGATTAATTATAAGTTCAGGACCAGCTTTACCTGTTGAAGTTTGACTAATAGATTGTTGGATTTGTTTAGGAGTATATTTTTTAATTCCATCTAATACAGTACTATTGTCATCAATAAATTTAACTTCATATTTAGTTTCATATTCTGCATTAGTTTTAAATTCACCAATTTTTTATTCTCTTAAATAACTATCTCCATTTAATTTGAATCCAGAATTGTTAGCTAAAATTTCAGGATAATCTGAATTTAAAGTAATCTTAAAGTTAGTTCCCCATTTTCATTATTTGGAATTAATTATAATGATATATCAGAAGAGTTAAATCCTTTATATGTAACAAAGTGATCATAAATTATTGTTCATTAATTTCTGAAGGTCTATATTTTTTCTTATCGAATGATTGACATTGTTGGTTAATACTAAACACATAATCTAAAATTTTATTTAAACCAGTATATGTTTTAGTAAACGTTTGTGTTGTTTGATCTGGGTAATAACTATCAGGTAAGCTTCCTGAAATTGTTAGTGTTCCATTGTTATCATTAGCTACTGCATCAAAATTCATTTTGCTTATAGGATAACCAGTTGAAGTCTCAGTATTAATAAATCTTAAGATACTTAAAGGATCGCTTGTCTTGAAACTACTTGGTAATAAGTTAGATTCACTTAAGTTTTTTTAATTGAGGAATGTTTCTAATATCTTCACTTGTATTGTTTTTGTCCCGAACAAAATTAAATTCTTTATTTAAACTAGGACATTAAAATGGGACAAAACCATTTTGATGTCCTAGTTGCTCGATTGACATGTGAAGTGCAACACTCAGAAAAAAAGAGTGTGCACTTCATTTGTTTTGTTTGCAAGTGTTCACCAATCAAAAGATAATAAATATTA
>CASDXH010000017.1 GCA_949285105.1 uncultured Mycoplasma sp.
ATTTACCATAATTTTATGGTATAAATCAAGAGCTAGAAAAAAGTATCTAGCCCTGTAAGGAGAAAGATACTTTCCACAAACTATTCTACATTACCAATGAAATTGCATTATTTATAGATAATGATGTTCATCAAGATCATGATAAGTTTAATTTCACAAACTACACAAAACTTTCAAACGATTATGAAAATACTCAATTCTTATTGATTAGTAATCAAAATCATTTTCCAAATGTTACAACTAATGAGGAATATCGTATATTTCCATCAACAAGTATGTTAAATACAATTTTTGAATTCTACAAAAAGAAATATGGAAACAATGTGATGTTTGATATTTGAATTCCTGATCTTTCTTTAACTTCTGTTTGGGGAAAATATAATGGTAGCAAAGAATGATTTAATATATTACAGCATACAAATCACATCTACTTGACTTCTGATGGTAATGCACAAACATTTAAATTTGTAGAGTCATATATTTCTTGATTGAATAGGCAAGATAAAAATACTGAAATATTAAATTCTCGTACTTTAACAAAACTTAATAATATATATGATAAGTCTGACAATAATCTTGCTTTTGAAGCATATTCAAATTCTGTTTTATGAGACTTTTTAAGAACAAACTTATTTACAATATTTCATATAACAAGATACATTGATTCTCCATACTACAAAACTAGTTTGGAAAGAATGTATCCAGCGTATACATTTAATTATGACTACTTTGATTTATCAAATAAATTATTTGATAAAAATCCAACTGACAAAAGAAATAAATTTATTAATAATTATGAGGTCTTTTTTAAAGTTGAAAATGCAACAATAAATGAATTTATTTATAAGGGATATGAAAATTATGATCCAAATAAGAAAAACATCATTTGAATGGGAGACTCATTAATAAGGGAAGCGTCTCATGTAAATGAAAAAAGAATTGAAGAAATTCAAAACACATTTTTGGGTATAGCTAAAAACTATCCAGTTGAAGAATATAATTATTTCTTTAAACATCACCCATATTACACAGCAAAACAACAAGAGGAGATGACTAACTTTATTACAAAAAAAAGTGAAAATATTAAACCAATATACTTTGATAACTTTCCTTGGGAAATGTTTTTAAGTTGGGATAGAAAAGAACAATCAAAAAGTAAACAAGGCTATACACCTTTCTTTTCATCTACATCAAATAATGATGAAATCCCACAAACTCAGCTAATAGGAATACAATATACATCAACTACAATATTATCGACATATCTATTTTTAAAACAAAACTATAACTTAACAGAAGAACAAGCATACAAATAAATTGACTATAATAATTTTCCAGTTCCTGGAACATTCGATATTATTTATAGAGGTTTACCTTCAATTAATTTATATGAAGAGCAAATTGAAATAAATAAAGAAAGAACAAAAAATGTTTACAATCCTTTTTTAGAAATAGGTTATATAAAAAATTTCTATCAAGATCAATTAACAACTAAAGAGTTCTTTAGAATAAATAATATTCCTTATCAGTTCTTTGAAGATTACCGAAATAGAAACTTCTTTAAAAATCCAATTACTATAGCAATGATAACAATAACTGGAATAACTATTATATTTGGATGTTATATATTATTTAGTCATCTAGCCAAAGAAAAGAAAAATAAAAAACAAAAATAACAATTAAAAATCTAGTATTAAGTTTTTATTACTTAGTACTAGATATTTTTTTAACAGCTGTTATCAAATCTAAAATACCAGGAAACACAAGTTCAATTTCAATTGCGTTCTTTTCAAAAAATTCAATTGGTATATTTTGATATAGTGTAAACTTAGAATAAATTAATTCTAATAATTTACATGAGAGTAAATAAGTCTTGTTTAAATCAAAGAAATGTAAAACTATAAAAGAAATACCATTAAAACTATTGATTTTAATAATGTGCTTTATTTGATGTTCTTTAATCAAACTTAATGAGAAATTATCACCATTAGTTTGCTTTGATTCAAAATCAATATACTTCCCATCAATCAACCCAAAAAAATCTGTAAAAGATTTTTTATTTAGGTGACCTTCTATCTTAGTTTCCTTTTTACTCACTATTTTTATTGGCAAGTTTCTTTTTTCTATATGGCATATATTATTTGCTTCATAGTAACTAATGGTTTTGTTTACCAATTCTTCTATGTACATTCCTCTATTCTTTTGCATATTTACTCCAATTCAATTTCATTCATATTTTAAGATAAAAATAAAAATACATGAAATAGAATTTCTACCTCATGTATCTTTTACCTTACCAATACTATTAAGCTACAAATGAACTTAAAGCAAGAGCAGCAGCTTCTTTTCCAGATCCACCACCAGTTATTTTATCAAATCCTGGGAATGATGGAACACTAACATTTCCTCATAATAACAATGCACCAATAATTAAACATAGAGATCCAATTGTTGGAATGATGAATGTAAGTGTTTTAATTAAAGACCCAAAGAATGGAATTTTTTTCATTGGAAAAAATATTGCTGTATATCCTAATAAAACTGCACCACCTGATAAGAATAGTTTTAATCCAAAGTAAGCAGCTGAAGAAGCGTTGCCTCTGCTAACAATATATTCTTGAATTCAAGCGTTTAACTTAGCTATTGGTCCAAATTGTGTTAACGTTTCTCAACCTTTAGTGTATAGACCAAAGAAAGAGATTGTATACATTATTCATAGCACTGCTAAAACTAGAAATAACAACGAGAATAAAATCTTAAATAATTTCATATATCTCCCCTATACTTGTCTTTATTATATTATATAGGAACTTAAATTTAAATATAGTCAATAAAAAATGTAATCAATTTTCTAATGTGTCATTGATTACATCTATTATCTATTTGATTACTCTAACTATTTTATTTACAACATTTTTTAATGGTTGATCAGTTTTAATTGTAAATTCAGTTGATGGTTGATTTACTATATCAATTAACTCTTTATTGGTATTTTTTATTTCAACTATCTTAAATTCAATATTATTAAGATCTGGCATTAAAATCTCAAACTTTGAATTTTTAGTAAAATAATTTTTAGAATGAATTTTAAACTCAGTATCTGAAATCTCTTCAGTAAATACAAAAGCAAAGTTTTGTAATAATTCTCTTTCTTCTTCAAAATATAACATCTTTGTCTCATTTGGATTTTTATCAAAGAAGGCAGAAGAAGTTAATCTATTTTCAGCTTTTTGTAATTCCATTTTAACTTTTTTAATATTAATTTCTTTTTTATTAATATAAGCATCCATCACATTACGATAACATGCTGTTACTGTTGCTACATAGTGAATTGATTTCATTCTTCCTTCAACTTTAAATGAAGCTACATTTACAGACATTAATTGATTCATGTTCTCTAACAATGACATATCTTTAGCTGACATAGTAAAGTATTTATCAATACTATCCATATTAACTATTTGATATTTTCATCTACAAGATTGTGCACATCCACCAACATTAGCATCTCTTAAAGAAAAGTTATTAGACATCATACATCTACCAGAATATGAAATACATACAGCACCATGAATAAAATACTCTAATTCAACTTGTTGATTAAGATTTTGATCCAGTAATTTTAATTCTTCAAAACTAGTCTCTCTACCAAGTACTACTCTGCTTGCACCATTTCTTTTTCAAAATAAAGCCGCTTTTGAATTACAAACAGATTGTTGAGTTGATACATGAACTTCAAAGTCTTTATTGATTTCTTTTATTTTAGAAAAAATATATGGGTCTGCTACAATCGCAGCATCTACATTACATTCATTTATTTTTTTAAAGAATGGTTCAAATCCTAACAAATGCCCGTTGTGACAAATAATATTTAATACAACATAAACTTTTTTATTTTTACTGTGAGCATAGTCAGTTATTTTTTTAATTTCACTAAAATCAAAGTTTGAACTTCTAGCTCTTAAAGAATAAGCTTTGGGGCCAATGTATATTGCATCAGCACCGTATTCTAAAGCATACATACCCTTTTCAAAATTACCTGCAGGCATTAATAATTCATATTTCATCACTATTCACTCTCCTGACTATCTTCGTTTTTTAAGGTATGTAATATATCACCCATCTTTCCAAAGAAGCCTTCTGATACTATGTGATCTACAAACTCTTTCTGTTTTTCAAAAAGGTTTTCTATTTCTTGTTGATCTTCAATTTTGTTTAAAGCTTGCTTAAATATATTTACTATTTGTATTAATGAATCATCTTTTATAAATAAAGAGTCAATAATTAAACCATCAATATTAGAATCTCTTAATTCTTTAATTCTTTTAATACAACTTAGAAAATATCCAGTTAACATGTGGGTACCACTTTTATCTTCATAAATAATATTTGGATATTTTCTTAAATCCTCTTTTATCTCTCAATATGGTAAGTCATTAAATTTATGTTGGTTTGATTTTACATGTTTTAAAAAGTTAGATAACATTGGTCATCTAGAGTGCATTACAAAACCTAAACCAAAACCTTTGATGTAAACTTCCATTTCTTTTTTGTTTTGTCCAATCTTTTTCATTTCATTAGTCATTAATTCTGTTGCTAACGAAACTCTAGTTATTTTATTTTTAAGATAGAAATCAAATTGTCCATAACTTGTGACCATTGTCTCTGGACTATAATGAAGATTTAAATTTAAATTTTGTTCATAACAAATTTGTGGGATAGCAAAATCATGAAACATTAAACAATCGATATTTAAATTATTTAATTGTTTTAAAGACAAAGTCAAACTATCCATTTGTTGTTCAAAATAGATATCATTTAAGCATACTGTAATTTTGGAATCAGCTTTTTTATCACAAAGTGATTTAATTTCATCAATGGTTAAAGCATCGTTGAAACGACAACAATAATCTTTTAAACCTACTATGATATTGCCAACACCAAGTTCTATCATTTTTAAAGCTAGAGAATAACTTCCACAAGTTACAGATATCTTCATATGTTTTTCCTTTCTTTTGCAAATAGCTAAACCATCACCTACATTAACTATTTTTATGTCCCAGTCTTTTTTTGATTTGAGATAATTAACAAAATTATGATTCTTATTCAAGAGTTTTAAAGCTTGCTTGCTATCTTTGTTTACCAATCTCTTAAGAAAGATATTATCCACTATAATTATTCCATTAGAAGTTAAATAATTTTGATATTTTTCAAATAACAATTCCTGATTAGATTTTGGCCCATCAATTAATATAATGTCATATTTATCACTGTCTTGATATTCAAAAGCATCAGCTAATACATATCTAACTTTATCTTTTAGTTTATTAATATTATTATAATAAACTTCATTTTTCTCAATTGTTTTAATGGTTTTAAGTTCAGATTTAAAAGCAAAGAAAGTGGAACTAAATCCATTTCCTGTACCAATCTCCAACATACTTTTAAATTCATTAATTGAAATCAAAGACAAGATGTAATAACAAGATTCAATTTCTAATGGATGGTGATTCTTTTTAATACTTTCTAAATATAACTTTCTAATGTATGACATATTTGGTTCCAAAGCAATAAATATTATAGTTTATTAAATCAAAATAAAAAAAATAAATAGATTTTTTATCGCCTATTTATTTCTTATATTTATAACAGTATGGAAAATGATCATTATAAATTCCAATTGCCTGTAAGTATGATAGTATGGTTACACTTCCAAGATATTTAAATCCATATGATTTTAATTCTTTATATATTTGATCAGATAATTTAGTTGTCTTTAAATATGGATCATTATTTCTTTGTTGCTTAAAGTTAACTTTTGATCATAGATAATCATATAAAGATTTGTGCTCTTTTATTAGTTTAAGATATGCATTTGCATTGCTAACAATGCTTGATAATTTTCTAACATCTTTAATAACATCATTTGATTTTGATATCTCAATAATTTCTTGTTCACTCAATTTAGAAATTGATTCTATATTGTTAAAGTCAAAGTGTTTTCTATAACCTTCTTGCTTTGCCAATAAAATACTAAAACTTAAACCTGTTGCTTGAGATTCAAGAATTAATAGTTCAAATAAAGTTTTTTCATCTTTACAGATGTTACCCCAAAAGTTATCATGAAGCTCTTTATAATGCTTATTTTGGTTTGCTCATTCACATCTAACTTTATCCATAAAATTATCCAAGTCTTATATCTTCTTCAAGATAATCAATATCTTTTCTTTTTGGTATTTTTCTAGCAAATATTTCAAGTGTTGCTCCAATACCAAGTTGCCCTATAAGCATCATCACGATTAGCGGAAGTAATGCTCATCAAGGTAACACCTTAAGACTTGATACTCCTGTTGATAAACCAGTAGTTCCAAAAGCTGAAGACATATCAAATAAGTAGTCAACAAAAGTAAAGTTATATGGTTCTTGCAATTGAACAAAGTTATTACCATTATTGTTAATAAAACTTAAAAAGAAGAATACTGTTGTCAACACAAACATTATCACAAAACCTAATAAGAAAATTAGGAATGAATAAGTTACAGTTTTATTTGGTATTGTTCTTTTAAATATACTTGTTCTATCTAAACCTCTTAATCAACTCATCATTGATTTAAACACTACAGCAATTGTTGTTGTTCTTATACCACCACCATTACTTGACGGACATGCCCCAATAAACATGGTAATAATAAATAATATTTTTGTTGACTCTGTTAAGTTATATAAACCAACAGTAGCAAAACCTGCACTTCTTGTTGAAGCAACATTAAAAATAATATTTCAATTAATGTTTAATTGCGTAAGTTCACCAAAAGGTTTAACCAATTGACCATCAACACCTAATATTGGTTCTGTAAACTTAATCATCGGTTGGAAAAGTTTTTCTCCTTTTTGTGCTCCATTATTAATAAAGTGAATATCATAATTATAAACTCCAAGATATTCAGTCATGAAAGCTAAACCAATACTTACAATTCCAATTGTGAAATAAGAAGTTAAGCAGATTTTAGTAAATGAAGTGTATTTATTTTTAGGAAGATTTCTATGCTCTGTTTTATTAAAATACTTAGCTAAGATCTTGGTTTTAAAGTATCATTCAATTCTCATACTGAAGTCATAAATAATAGGAAAACCAATGCCACCTAATACAAATAAAAACATCAATAAAACTTGAACAATAATTCCTAAATCGTTTCTAAATAGTGATAAAGAACTTGAACCAAATAAATCAAATCCAGCATTATTTAATGCTGCACTTGATAAAAACACACCATGTCAAAGGGCCCTATCAAAATGTTGATATCCATCATTTACAACATTTGAATCAACTGTAATTCCAAAATAATCCTTTGCATCTTGTTGTAAATAAAAAGGAACACTATAAATTATTGAAGCAAGAATTAAAGAGGCGATAAATTGAATTCCTGTAAGAATAAAAAACAATCTAACAATCATCTTCGATGATTGAGAAATTTTTGACCCGCCCCTTTCAATGTGAAGCATCGATTTACTAAAGATATTTTTCTGAGTCAATCTATAAATAGATTTACCTAATAAATAAAATAAAGAAATATAACCAAATCCACCAACCTGAATAAGTGAATAGACTACAAACTGACCAAAGAAGTTCATATGGGTTCCAACTTCTATTCCTGCAGTTAGACCAGTATCAGTGAATGCTGATACTGCAACAAACATTGCTTTTATAAAGTTAACGCGTATGACTTCACTTTTACCTAATAACTTGTCTGCTTCACTCAAATTTAAGTGAAAGATATATTCATTGTTTCTATATTCATAACTTGTGTAATTGTAAGAAATTGGTAAGTATAAAAGAATAGTTCCAATTAATACAATAATAATGATTCCTAAAAAAACCTTCTTAGGTCATGTTCAGTTCATAAAGACAAAATTCTTAGTACTTTTCTTTATGTTCTTACTTAATTTTTTTGCATTAAATGAACTTATTTTAACTCTTCTTTTAAAACTCTTTTTGAATTTAGATAAGTTATTTTTTTCCATTATCAGACATTAACCCATTATAAGTTAATATTATAAATCAATTATATAAATGTATAATAATAAATATTAATTTTGGGGTATCAAGTTATGTCTAAAAGAAAAGTAGAAAAAGATAAGTCACACCAAAATAAATATTTAATAATTGGTTATGGTAAATTTGGAAAAGGTTTTGCTGCAAGATTATTAAATGAAGGTGTTAAAGAATCAAACATCTATATAATTGATAAAAATTCTGAAAGACTTGTGCAAGCTGAACCAATTTTTACAAACATAATTAGAACTACAATTACAGATTTTGATTCAATAAATGCTTTTGATATATCAGATATTAGTGTAATTGTAATTGGTATGTCAGACATCGAAGAGTCATTAATGATTGCTGCCAACTGTAAAAAATATGGTGATAAGAGATATTACGCTAAAGCAAAAAATGATATTCACAGCAAACTATTAAAAACTCTTGGTGTTGATGAAACAGTTATTCCAGAAGAAGAGGTTGGAAGTAGACTTGCTTATAAATCATTATTTAAAAATAATGTTGAGATTAATGTACTAAGCACAAATTATAATATTGTTCACTTTAAAGTTACTAATCCAAAAATAGTTGGCAAAACTATTATGGATTTAAATTTAAGAGAGGAACTTGACTGTAATATATTTGGATTAAAAAGAGACGATAGTTTCTTTATCCCAAATGCAAATCATGAAATTAAGTTAAATGATACATTAAGTGTAGTTTGTAAAAAGGAAGATTCAAAAGCTTTATTAGAAAAATTTACTAACTAGTATTATATGGAGTTTTAAAATGGAAATATTTTTCAAAAGTGAATGATTAAACCAAGCAATATCTGATCTAAAAATAAAAAGATATACAGATATTCAATTTAAAACCATTCCATCAATTTTAAAAAACAATAATACTATTGGTGTATCAGAAACTGGTACTGGTAAAACATATGCATATTTATTTCCTATTCTAGAAAAGATAAATACAAGTTTAAACAACATTCAAGCTATTATTATTTTACCTACTAGAGAATTAGCAAATCAGATTTATAGTAGATCTATCTACTTTAAAAAATATAATAAAGATTTGAAAATTAAATTATTAGTTGGTGGCTCTGAAACTGAAATAGTTAACAAAAAAATAGAAAATAATCCGCCACATATTTTAATTACAACACCTCAAAAATTCCAGGAACTAAATTCTAATTTTAAATTAGTTTTAACTAACCTAAACTATATTGTTCTAGATGAAGCTGATATGCTTATTGATCTAGGTTTTTTTGGTCTAATTGAAACTATATTCAATTCAATAAAAAATATTAACAACATAACTAAAGTTGCATTCTCTGCAACATTACATGAGAAGTTAAGTATTCAATTATCAAAATACTTTAAAAATTCAAAAATTTTTGATGTAACTACAAACATATGAACTCATAAGAAAATAAACCATCATGTAATTCACTATGGCAATGCTAACAAAATAGAAGTATTAAAAAAATTACTTCAGAAACTAAATCCTTATTTTTGTATAATATTTGCCAACACAAAAAAAGATGTTGATCAAATATTTGATGTTCTTGTAGAAATTGAACCAAACAACATTGCTAAATTGCATGGAGACTTAACATCAAGAGAAAGAAAAAATACATATAAAGCAGTACAAGCTAATTTATTTAAATACTTAGTGGCAACCGATTTAGCTTCAAGGGGTTTGGATATCGATGGAGCAAGTCATATCATTTCATTTAACATGCCAAAAGAAGATATATGATATGTGCACAGAGCTGGTAGAAGTGGTAGATATAACTACACTGGTAATTCATATGTATTTTTAGATGAAAACAATTACTACGCTATTACAAGACTTCAGAAAAAAGGAATAGTGTGGAACAATATTAAATTCAATAAAGATGACTTTATTGAATTTAATTACAAATTTAAAAAAGTAGAAAGAAAAGAGACAGAAGTTGATGTACAAATTAGAAAAGTAATAAGTACTGCTTCTAAGAGAGTAAAGCCAAATTATAAAAAGAAAGTTAAATTACAAATCCAAGAAATTAAAAGAAAAGCAAAAAGAAAAAGAATTGAAGAACTAGTAAATGAACAAAGAATAAAAAAATACAAAATGGAAAACGCAGCTAAAACAAGAAACAAAAATAGAGGATAAATAATGAAATTTGAAACTAGTAACTCTTCATCATTAGAATACATCTATGTTGACGAAGAAGTTAGAAACTCATCTGAGTTCTATGAAATGAGAATTAAATTTAAGGTTAAAAACAAATTATATAGATACCTTGTCAAAAAAGATTTATGAAACAAGTCATTAAGAAAATATATTATTGATAACAATGGTCTAAACATTGGTAAGTTAATGTGAGGATATATTCTTTCTGGCGAGATAATACAATTCAAAACATATACACAAATCATGTTAGAAGAAGATTAATTGATATAGATTAAATTTAAAAAACATAGTTTTTAAAACTATGCTTTTATAATGTTTTGAATATCATTAAGTATATTGTATTTATAACGGTTACTAGAACCTGGTCCATTTCCATTTAATAAATCAACTCTACCAGAAAAATAATCTCTATTATCAGAACTTACAGAGTAAGTTAGTCCACCCCAGTAAATTCCCACAACTTCGTTCTTTGAATTAATAGCCATAGAACCAGAACTTCCACCTTTAAAATCAACACCCCAAGCTACAGCTTGTGTTGCAGAGTTTCTAAAAGAATAAAAGTCTTGATTATTAATTTTTCCATAATATTTAATCTCATCTTCATTTGCAGCATTAAATTCTGGAAGTGGTTTTCTTGATCCGTCACTATTTTTTGGTTGAGATACCAATGAATCATCATAACCATTTTTTAATAATTTCTCAGTTTTGGCATAACTTACGCCACTTCATCTTGGAGATACATCATCTTGTACATCGGTAGCTGCTGGGAAACCTGCTATAAATAAATCTTCACCTGGATTAAAATTAGAAGCAAATTTAGTAGGGTTTGCATCATAGTTGGCTAAGAATTTTTTAAATACTCCAACATTCTCTAAAAAGACATAATTACCACCAGTTTCATCATTATAGAACTGACTGAAATCAATTGAAAGAATAGCAATATCTGAAGTCGGGTTATATAAATAATTATTTGGATTTAGTGTCTTATTAAATCTTAAATTTGAATTATTAACATCAGGATATAATTGCTTGTCAAATGATTGAAAACCTGAGTACACAATTTTTACTGCATCACTTTTTAAAAAAGGAGTAGTATCGCCATTTGGAATTCTTATATAAGATAACAATCCATCATAATTATCTCCAACTCTAGTTAACTCTGGTTTTGTTGTTCCAAAATTTGTTAATACTGGAACATTGCCACTAACAATTTGTCCGCTACCAACAATACCAACATCTAACCCTAAAAAAGTTTGTTGTGGTTGCATGGCATTAAATCATGTATTACCTATAACTCTATAATCGTTGTAAGCATAATTTGCTAAACTTAAAGGTCCTGCAACGTGCATATTTGTAGCAACATAATAAGTGTGGGAGTTGCTACTACTTTTACCAAGTAATCAACCAGTACCATAAACATCACTTATTGATGATGCTCTACCATTAGTAGATGAGAATTTAAATTTTAAAGATAAAGATCTTTCACTAATATATTTTAATTGTTGACTTTCTTTACGATAATCTTCAATATTAGCTTTCATATGTGTAAAGCCATCATTTCTTTTTGGGAAAAGAAAGCTAAAGCAAGAAGTTAGCGGAAGTGTAACTACTGTAAGAGAAATCACAGCTGAAAAAAATAATAACGTCTTTTTATATTTCATATAAAACCCATCTAATTAATATAATGATACTTAAAAAGTAAACTCAATACAATAACAATCTTGTCCATATTTTCAATTTATTTATTTTTTATATTGTTAATAAAATTTAAAGACAACAAAAAAAGACAAGTTATAAACTTGTCTAAAACTATTTACTTTGTAAGTATCTATTCAGGATAACAATTGCACTATTTTGATCTTTTGTTTTTTTTATTTTACTTGATTTAATTCCAAATTCTTTTTGGAAATTAAATGATTCAATTGTTGAATATGATTCATCAACTAGTTCAATTTTTATCTTAGTGAATTGTTTTAAGTGATTTGTAAAATCATTGATTAGTTTGTGTCTTTCTGACACATAATTATTTTCGGTTTTTGGAAAACCAACCACAATTAAATCAATCAATTCTTCTTCCACTATTCTTTTTAACTCGCTATAAACATTACTTTTATTTTCCAATGTAGCATAAGGTACAGAGAAACTTGTATCTTTATAACATATTGCCAATCCAATAAGTTTAGTTCCAAAATCAATTGCTAAGATATTATTTTTATTTATCATTATCATTTATATAAGTTTTTTGCTTTTTCTAAAATCTTATCAAGTTCTTTTTTATTAATCTCTGAAAAACTTCCTTGAACAAAATTATTTCTTCCTCCACCTTTACCCTTAAACAATTCAACGATTTCTTTATTTAAAAGATTTAGGTTAAAGTTATGAGTTTCACTGAATTTAGGGTTTGTACATAGAATATATTGGATCGAATTATCTACATAGTTTAAAACTATAAAAATATTTTCTTTTTTTTCGTTAACTATATTTGTACAAGTTGAACTTAAAACTTTTCTATCTATGTTTTCAAAAACTATTAGGTTAATTTTGTCATTATATGAATCGAACTTATTTTTTAGTTCTAGCATCTCAGAGTTTTCTTTTTCCTTATTAACTTTGAACTTAATAATATTTAATTCATTACTTAGAATATCAAATAGGTTTTTCAATTCAAAGTAGTGAAGGTCTTTTAAATTAATACTTTTGTTTTTCTCAAATAAGTCATTTTTAAAGTTTAATGATTTATATTCATTAAATAAGTTTTCTAAAGTAGCCAATAAAGGTTTGTGGACATTTTTATTAAAATCTTCAATCAATGATTTTGAACTTATAGCTTCTATTCTTCAAGAACCAGAACCTTTAGAATCTAGTTTAATAATCTTAAAGTCCTCGATGTCTTTTGTGTTACTAACATGTGTACCACCACAAATTTCAATTGATTTATCTCCAAGTTGCACTACACGAAGTTTTGTTTTAATTTTTTTATAAACATCATCAAAGTAAGCAAGTGCCCCCATTTGTTGTGCCTCATCCAAAGTTTTTAGATATGTCTTAGAAGCAACTGATGATTTAATCACATCTTTAATATTCTTCTCAAGTTTTAATATTTCATCAAGATCAAGCTTTTTATTGTAACTAAAATCGAATGTAACTTTTTGCGGAGTTTTTAATGCACCCTCTTGTTTAATTGACTCATGAATTACATTTTTTAAAGCTGAATGTAATAAATGTTCTGTTGAATGATGAATTGTTAATGCTTTCCTTCTTTGGGTATCAGTTGTTACATCAACTGTACTACCAACTTTAAAACTACCTATTTCAAAATGGTGAACATGTTGCCCATTTGGAGCTTTTACAACATCATCAATAAAAACTTGTCCGATTGTTCCATTATCACAAAGTTGACCACCACTTGTTGCATAAAGACATGTTTTGTCTAAAACAACATAACCTTCTGAATTATTAACTTCTTTTACTTCATTAAAATCAGAATCAAATAAGGCAACAACTTTTGAACCTTTTAGTTTTAAATTATCATAATCAAAAGTTGATTCAACTTCTAAGCTCATAAGATTTTTATTTTGTTTTGCAATCGCCTTTAATTCCTTATTACCCTTAGAAACTTCTTTATGTTCTTCAAAGAATTGATTAAATTTGTCAAAATCAAATTTCTTTAAAGAAAAGACATTATCAACGTTTATTTCCTTACCAACAAATGCTTCAATAATAAAGTTAATTGTTTCTTTGCTTTCATTTTTTGAATGCTGTATTTCCTTAATTATTTCAATTGGAAAACCGTAGGTTTCTACTAATTTAAATAATGTGTGTTCATAATAGTTTTTATTTTCACTATTTTTAATTGGTTTGTTTATTGTTTCAACAAACTCTGAAATTGTATTTTTTAAAGTTTCATGATGAGATTTATATTCTTGTTTAATTACTGAAATAATGTTGTTTTTTTGTTTAACTAGATCAGGATAGAAATCTTTCATAGTATCAATAATTTTAGAAACAATGATTTCATTAACATCTTTTTTAACTTTTAAAATATCTAGATAAACAAAAGATCTTCTTAGTAATTTTCTTATGATATATCCTCTATCTTTATTTGATGGTAATGCTCCATCACCTATTGCAAAAGTTGCTGATTTAAAGTGGTCGATAATGACGTTAAAACTTCTATTTACTAACAAGCTAATTGGGTCTTTTTGCTTTTTAAAATATAGGTCTATGTCATATTTATTTTGTGTATGCTTTTGAATTTCATTTTTAACTATAGCAAATGTATCTATGTCATAATTTGTTGGAACATCTTGAAACACACAAGCTAATCTTTCAAGCCCTGCACCAGTATCGATGTTTTTTCTAATAAGCGGAGAATAATTATTGTTTCCATCGTTTTCAAATTCACTAAAAACTATATTTCATATTTCTATATATCTATCATTTTCAATGTCTTCTAAAAATAATTTTTCTCCAATATTATCTGGATCATATTTAGGTCCTCTATCATAATAAATTTCAGTACACGGACCACAAGGACCTTGCCCTATTTCTCAGAAGTTTCTGTCTTTATCACATTTAATAATGTGTTCTTTTTTAATACCGTTTTTTTGTCATAATTCATATGACTCATTGTCCTCTTTATAAACTGTTATATATAAAAGGTCTTTATCAATTTTAAATTTTTCAGTTAGTAGTTCATAAGCAAAAGCTATTGCATCTTTTCTAAAATAATCACCTACTGAAAAATTACCAAGCATTTCAAAAAAAGTATGATGTCTAGAGGTTACACCAACATTATATATATCGTTTGTTCTAATACATTTTTGACTATTAGTTAATCTTTTTGATGGTGGGTTTTCAATCCCAGAGAAATATTTTTTTAATGTAGCAACACCAGAGTTAATTCATAATAAAGAATTATCATTTTTTGGAATTAATGATTGTGATTCTACAATTAGGTGTTTTTTTTCTTCAAAAAATTTTAGTCAAATATTTCTTATTTCACTTAAACTAAATTTTTTCATATTTTATTTTATTAGTCATGTTTGACTAATAGTTCCTCCTCCTAAGCATACTCCGTTTTTATATATAACAGCATATTGTCCCACTGTTACTGATTTAGATTCATTTTGATAATATAAATAAACTTTGTCTCCATATATTTTAAAACGACATTCTTGTTTATTTTGCGTGTGTCTAAATCTAACTTCTACCTTATCATTTTTTGGAACTTTAGATATTCAATTGAAATCTGAAAGTTCACAGTAATTTGACATAAGATAACTTGAATCATCAACATTATCTGTTACATAGATAATATTATTTGCAACATCTTTTTTACAAACAAAATATCTTTTTTTATTTCCAGAAAGTTTCATTCCTTTTCTTTGCCCAATAGTATATAAATGTACTCCTTTGTGAGTTCCAATTTTTTCATTGGTAACTATATCAATAATGTCACCTTCTTTTTCTTCAATATAGTTTCCTAAAAATCTTCTAAAATCTCTTTCCCCTATAAAGCAAATTCCAGTCGAATCTTTTTTATCTCAATTTATTAAGTTGTATTTTTTAGCTATTTCTCTTACATTGTCTTTAGATATATTAGCCAAAGGAAAAATTACTTTTTCAATTTGCGATTGGTTTAACTGATTTAAAAAATAAGTTTGATCTTTGTGCTTATCAAAACATTCACAAAGATAGTTCATTCCATTAGAGTCTTTTTTTATCTTGGCATAATGACCTGTAGCTATATAATCAGCATTAAAAGTTTTTAAAGCATATTTAATAAAATGATCAAACTTAATAAACTTATTACACAGCACATCAGGGTTTGGAGTTTTACCAGATTTATAGTCTTCTAAAAACTTAGTAAATACTTTATCCCAATATTCTTTTATGAAATCAATTTTATATAAAGGTATATCAAGTTTATTACAAACAAGTTTGGCATCATTAAAGTCATAGCTTGCACTACAATTATCTAGTTTACTTTCAAAGTTAAATTCATTATTAACTAAGTTGTCTCAGTTCTGCATAAATAAACCTACAACTTGAAACCCAGCCTTTTTTAATATTAATGCTGCCACTGATGAATCAACTCCACCAGACATACCCACAACAACAGTTTTACTCATTTTATTCACCTAATTGTCTACACCATAAAATTTTATACCAATGATAATGAAATAGTGAATAAAAAAAGGATAGACCGCATTATCCCTAAGCGGTCTATCTAAAATCAACTCAATGTCTATACTTTAGCAATAAGCCAAGCAGTTCTGCACAATAACAATCATTAAAAACATTGATATCGCTGAAATTTAACTAAAAGGTTCTTAGAACTAATAAAATGACTGTATCATATTTATTCATAACATATCGATAATTGTATAGGTATTACTTCACAATTCATCAAGCGGCCTTTACCAATTCACCCCTCAGTTTTATTATACTTATCAACCGGCCAAGGAGAACCATATAATATGTTAGAGGAAATTGACACCAAAAATGCTCGACACATAATCAGCGAATCACCATTCAGTAACCCTAAACTCAAACCAATAGGTCACTTTAATCTTCAACAATCTAATAGGGGATCGAGACGCCTATCGTTTTAATTATTAAGACTAAAAATGAATTTAGCGAAAAGCGCAACATCACTTTTTAACAATTTAGAAAATATTGCGCAATATAATTAAACCACATTTTTAATAAAAATTCACATTTTTTTTAAAAAAATATACAATTGCAAAAATTTAAATATTTAACATATTTATATAATATTAATATAATACTATATTTTCAAAAATAAAGTCTTTTTATAAGATTAATAATATTTTGTACCGAATAAAGTATATTATCAATAGTCAGTATATGAACAATCCATATCTCATTTATTAAAATATTGGTTCTAGCAATAACTATAATATTATATATACAGGTAGTTAATGATATTATAATTTTATATATTGATTCGTCAGGAATAAACAAAATGCTTGATACTTTTAAAATTAAGTTTAAATTTGATAAGGCAATTAAAGCCAAAAAATATACAACAAAATATTTTATTACAACACAGAAAATCTTTTCTGAAGAAAATAAAGGAAAAAACGTTTGTTTAAGATTTTGTCATTTTTTAGATTCAGCTATTGTTTGTGGAGTTGCTGAAGTTATTTCTTTATTAAAATTTGTTTTAAAGAAAAAAATAAACAAATTAAATATTAAATATTTACCAGATGGTTCTGTTGCAAAAAAATATGAACCAGTTTTAACATTAGAGGGTGATTACCAATTATTTGGCCACCTTGAAAATTTAATCGATGGAATTCTATCAAGAAGATCATCAATTGCCACAAATGTTTTTAACTTCATTCAAGTAACAGGTAAAGATAGATTCATGTTTATGTCAGATAGAAATGATGACTATTTACTTCAACCATATGATGGTTATGCAGCCTATGTTGGTGGGGCAGTTAAATTTGTAACCGATAAACAAATCGAATTTATAAAAAAAGATAAAAATGTTTCAGCTAGTGGTACTATACCCCATGCTCTTATCCAACAATTTAATGGAGATATAGTAAAAACATTAGAGGCATATAAAAGATCATTTCCACAAAATCCAGTAGTTGGTCTCATTGATTACAATAATGATTGTCTTGGCGAAATAAAAAAACTTAGAGAAGCGAACTTTAACAACTTAGATTTTGTAAGAATAGATACTTCATCAAGTTTAGTTGATAAAACCCTTCAAGATAAAAATAAAAATTGAAAAGATAAAAAAGAATTATATGGGGTTAATCAAACACTAATCTTAGAAGTAAGAAATAAACTTGATGAATTAGATTATAAAGATACAAAAATAGTTATCTCTTCAGGTTTAAAAATAGACAAAGTAAAAGAATATGAAGCTAAAAAAATACCAGTAGACATGTATGGTGTTGGTAAAAGCACTACTGAAATTAATGTCTTTTTTACAGGAGATCTAATAAAAACAGATGGAGAGTACCAAGCCAAAATTGGAAGAAACAATAATATTGATGAATCACTTAATAAAATGGAAACATTAAACAAGATATAAAAATTGCTATTAGTAATATATACTAATAGCTTGGTAATGTAGAATAGTTTGTGGAAAGTATCTTTCTCCTTACAGGGCTAGATACTTTTTTCTAGCTCTTGATTTATACCATAAAATTATGGTAAATCA
>CASDXH010000018.1 GCA_949285105.1 uncultured Mycoplasma sp.
AACAATGAAAGAATTCAGGAAAAGTTAAATTGGTTATCTCCAATGATGTATAATAAAAGACATAAAAATGGTTTTGTCCCATTTTAATGTCCTAGTTTAGAAAGAAACATATATTTTCTTTTAAACCTTCATATGAAGTCTCTTTCATCAAACTCTCTAAATAAAGATCTAAAAAAATCTCAATATAATTTTGGTCCTAAAATTGGCATTCAATAAACTCAAAAAGGAATTTTGATTTTATCAAACTGGTTAATTAAGTAGATGTTTTTCATAATTTAAATTTAAAGTTAAAATAACTCTTATTTGTTTATTTGTTTTCAACTCTAAAACTATCCTTCTTTTTTTGTTATCTATAAACTTATTTTAAAAAAAATTTGATAAATAATTAATTTTCTTTAATTGATAAAAATTTAATTTTAGTTAACTAAACAAAAAAACTTATAACCAGTAGGTTATAAGTTCAATTAATTAAGATTTATATGTTTGCAAGTCCTGACATATCAACATCTTTTTTAGCTTCTGTGCTTGCAGAAAATAATGGAAGTGTATGAAGTTTCATACTCTTAGCTTTCATCATTTTAGGGAAAGCAAAGATTTCTGAATTAAATGCTGTAACATTTTGATTATATAATCTTCTACTAGCTGCAATTTCAGTTTCAATGTATTGGCTACTACTCATAAGTTCAGCTACAATTTGTGAACTTTTTAAATTAGGGTAAGCCTCAAAAGAAACATTGATATCTCTAGAAATTGATTCCATTAAACCATTCATTTTGCTAGCACCACTGAAATCTTCTAAAGTAGAAGCATTTTTCATGCTTCTTAATTCAGTTACTTTAACCATAGTTTCTTTTTCAAATTTTAAGTGAGCTTTAGTTTCATCAAATAGTTTAACTAGAGTATCTTTTCTTTTTTGTAAATTAACATCTATAACACTAGCTGAATTATTGATTTCCATCTGCATTCTATTGAATTTATTTGGTCAAGTTCCAAATAAAAGAATTGGTCATAAAATAAATCCAAAAATTAATAAGCAGCTTGATATGATCATCAATCAATAAATAAATTTTTGTCCAGATGTTGGATTAGGTTCTATTATTTGGTTTTGAACATTTGGATCAAAACCAGCAACGTTTTGTTCTTCTTGAACAACCCTTGTATCTATTAACATTTTCTCTCCTTAGCAATAATAATATTAATCAATATATATTTTTGTTTTATATCTACTGAAAAACATCAAACAATTGTTTACACATTTTAATTATATCATTTAACAAATTCGGATTATATTCTGCATCATCTATACAAATTGATATACCATTTGCATTGCAATGAACAGAATAGTTTTCATCACACATATTATGAATTTTTTTCACAATTTCAAAATATCTTTTTTTATCATCGTCTAAATTATTAAAATCGTAATTTTTGTTTACCCATAGTTTAACCAATTGGCAATTGTTACTAATTAATGAATCTTTTAAATAATCATACTTTGTAATTTCATTTTGATATTTAGTCATAAATTGATATGGTGATGAATTCATTCTGTGGCTAATTACAAAATCAATCAATTTAGATTTGTTTGTGTTTTCAATATGGACAACATTTTTATTTTCCTCAATATAGAAGAATCTTTTAAAAGGAACCGCTATGGTTTTAATACCAACATGAAAACCACTAACTTGAACAAAATCTATCAAATCTTCATGACGATAAGAACAATTTTTTATCTTCATAAAATTAACACCATTGGATCTAATGTTTGAATCAACTTTTAGTCACGATGGTCTTGAGGGAGCATTTTGTTTGAAACTAAAGTATTCTAATCTATTCAGAATACTCAATAAATAATTATTACCAATACTTGGCGTGTTTTCATTGTGATCAAAATTACCAATTACATAGTTATTTTTATTGTTGTATCATTCTCTATTTATCACAGGAGAAATAATGGAAGTAGTAATTCTTTTTAGTAGATCAGATAAATAATTTAAAATATCTGCTTTCAACTTATTTATATTTGTATTAACTTGTTCTTCAATGCTAATACTGCTTAAGTAATTAATCTTACTTTTTAGATCTATAAATACTGGATTGTGTTTGGATGGGACAATAAGCATATTCCCATTTTTAATTAATTGAGGTATATCACCTTTGAAATTATTATCTCATTTAAGGTAATCTTCTTGTGCTTTGATAGTAAAGTACTGAAGGATTTCAGAGTTAGTTTTGTTTTCATGATCTAGAAAAGAAACTTTGAATTTCTTAGTAAACTCTTTGTTTTCAAATTCAACATATTTTTTATTAGGCGAAAATGTTATAAAGTTTAAATCTTTTATAAAATTTGTTTTTAGAATAAGAAAATTATTTTCATCAACAAATGGTGTGTTTTCAGTGTGGTAGGCAGTTAAATGTTCATATCTTGTTACAACTCTAAAACCAATTGAACCGTTGCTTGTTGTATAAGTTTCAGTTGCTCTATATGGGAAGGATTCTGTCTTACTTGTTACAACATCTCTAAAATTTCTTTTATAAAAAGCTAGATCATATATTGGAGTGTTTTTATAAACTAATGAAAGATAAGATTTAATTGTGACAATATCATCTTCATTAGAAAACAAGAACTTTGAACTTAATTCTTTAATTAGGTTTTCATCATATGTATTTACTGTCTTAAATCCAATTCTATTTAGGATTGAATTGATTGCTAGATCATAATCAAAAAACGAGAAGACTCATCTAACTAAATTTTCTTTCTGATTATTTAAATCAAACATCTCATCATATTGTTGTTTTTCATAAGCCTTATATTCTTTGATTACTTTTCTATTTTCTTTAAATTTATTAATGAAAAAGAAACCAAAAATTAAAATAAAAGATAAACCAATAAAAAAATTGGTAACCTTTCTTTTTGTAATTTTTCTTTCTAATTTAGTTTGATACAAGGCTTTATTTTTAGAAAAAAGAATTGATTTAAAGTTATTTATTTTATCTATACTTTCATTATTTTGTTTTAGATAATCATCAAAAAAATCATCAATGTAACCATTTAATTTAGAAATGGATTTATCATATAAATTAACTATGGGATCATTTGTGATTTCAACAAAATCAAGATTAGAATTATCTTTTTTATCTTCCTTATTATTTTTTAATGTTTCTTGTTGCATTCTCTTTATCCTTTTCAATTAGCTTATTAATATAAGTGTGTTTTCACATTATATATCATACGCTATAAGAACCTAGAATGAACACCGGAAGTAAGATAAAATAAGTTATTGCTATAAACAATCAAGATATAGGGTAGTCTTTTGTGTTTGTGGGTCAACTATAAACTGAATAAGTTTCATACTGAATTTTTCCATCAACAATTGAAATAACTTTATGACCAGTTGCTGGGTCATAAACTCTTATAGGTTCTTGAATTCAAAAAGGAGCAGTAGATAAATAAATTAAATAAATTGTTGGAACAATCATACAAATAAATAGAACTTTAGTTTTCTTTTTTGGAATACATCAAGGTCTTTCATACATTGAATAGAAACCAAAAGCTAAAAAACTAATAGGAGTAACAATATGTTTTCACACATCACTAAAGATATCAAAGAATGTACCTCTATAAGCTTCATCATATCTTCCTATTGCAACAAGAATAATATTGTAGCCAAAGAATGTAAAACCAATGTAAGTTATTGTAGCAATTAAAAAAATGTCTTCTCTAAAATACTTTTTATTTGGAAAGAAAGTATAAATAGTACAGTATGCAAATACTAATCAATTAGATAAATTAGTAAATTTATCTACAACTGTTCATAAATCTTCATGATCTAAAGCAGTAAAAACAAATCCGCCAATAGTACAAGCAAAAGAAACCAAAGCAATAATAAAAGTTACAAAACTAAATCACTGGTGAGGTTCAAAATTTTTAAAGTTATTTGAAAGTTTTGCTTGATTATCATGAAAATCTTTAGACAAAGTTAATTCTACTTCCTTTGTTAAATTTAATTTTTTTGTCATGTTATTCCTCTATTTTTTATATAATTAAAAATTTTAATACAAATATTGTCTTTAACTGATAATTTTGAATAATTATAATTATGAATCAAAACCAAACTAAATCAACAAAATAATTCAATAGAATTAAAACTCTTTATAAGCACTTACTTCGTTCTTTATTGTTTCTTTTAAATTAAGATTATTATCAACAATAATAAGATCTGCAATATAGCTTTCTTGAATGCAACCATATTGGCAAGATAAACCAACAAATTTATAAAATTTATAAGAGCTTATTTTTACAATGTTAGATAAACAACATTTAGATATCTTTTTAATGTGTTTAATAATATCTAAATAACTAAATGCACTTCCAGCAATTGTTTAACTTTCTTTTGTAAGTAGCACATTTGTCCTTTTTTAGTTATGTTAAATCCATCACAATAATATTTACCATCATTTAATCCTTTAACACTTAAAAAATCACCAACAACAATAATCCTATTAAAACCTAATACTTTAAAAGCTTCTAAGATAACATTGTTATCAATATGATGACCATCAGCTATTAATTCAGCATAAATTCCATTAAGAGCAAACATCGCATGAATAATACATGGCTCTCTATGATTGTGAGAACTCATAGTGTTATATAAATGGGTTACTCTATTAACACCATGTTTATAGTATTTTATAACACCTTTAAAAGAAGCATTAGAATGATCTAATGAAATATGAAAATTATTGCTAGCACAATTAATTAAACAACTAAAATTATCTTTCTCTTTAAGTGCTGAAGCAATGATAATTTTTTTATGTTTAGATAAAGAAATTATTTTAGAAATAGCTTCAATTGTTGTTATATCAATATATTCTTCTTCATTGGGCACTTTTTTTCTTTTGAAATAAAAGATTCTTCAATATGCCAAACAATAAAAATATCATTATTATCCAAACCATACCACTTAGCTAAACTATAAATGTTTTCTATTGGTGCTATAATTGTTGTAAATGCAACACTTATAACACCCCCTTGAACATCTTATTTTTATAAATATTAATTTACTCCTGATTAACCTTATCAAGATTATTAAAGTTTAAACCACATCCTTCATGAGTGTTTCCATCAACGAATCATGGAAGAAGATAATCTGCATTTAAGTCTAGTTCATAATTTAGTTTGATAACTTTTTCTATCACATTATTATTAATGTGGATTTCACCAAAAAATGAACTATTGTGATTAATGATATTTATATTTTAATTGTTCTCATATTTTTACCCAATAATATATTTATAAAACAAAAAAAGATAAAACTATAAAAGTTTTATCCCTCTTGCATTATATTCATTAATTGTTTCTTCTGGTCAAACAGAAACTTGTACTTCACCAATATGTTTTTTGCCTAATAAAAATAAACACAATCTGCTTTGACCAATTCCCCCACCAATTGAAAAAGGTAGTTCATCTTTTGAAAGCGCTTTATGAAAAGGAAAACTTAATCTTTCATTTAAACCTTTCATTTCAAGTTGTCTTAATAGTGAATAAGAATCAACTCTAACTCCCATTGAACTTAACTCTAAAGCGTCTTTATTAACATCATCTCAAACAATAATGTCACCATTTAAATCTCAATCATCATAGTCTGGTGCTCTATTATCGTGTGGTAAACCATTTGATAATTTATGACCAATTCCAATAATAAATACCGCTTTATATTTATATGCAATATTTCTTTCTCTTTCTTTGTCATCCATATCTGGATACATGTCTAGTAATTGTTGTGATGTTATGAAAGTAATCTTTTCTGGAAGCATATTCTTTTTTTCTCAGTCATAATGTTCATATAGTTTATTTTGACAGTAAACCAATACTTCATAAATCTTACTAACAACTTTTTTTAAAGTTTCTAGACTTCTTTCTTTTCTAGTTATTCTTAATTCTCAATCTCATTGATCAACATAAATTGAATGCTTGTAAGAAATAGTTTCGTCTTTTCTAATAGCATTCATATCAACATATACTCCTTGATGCAAAGGAACATCATATTCTTTTAGAATATATCTTTTTCACTTAGCTAATGATTGAGGTATTTCCCCTTTAATAGAATTAACATTAGACTCAAATCTAACTGGATTTTCAACACCATTTAAATCATCATTTAAACCAGTATGTTGTTTCAAAACAATAGGTCCTGTAATTCTATGTAAGTTAAGTGATTTAGAAAAAGTGTTTTGAAATAAATCTTTTATATATTTAATTGCTTTTTGAGTTTCAAAAAGCGATAGTTTTTTTTCTTCCATAGTAACTCCTATACATACTAATTAATTCTAATATTAAAAAGGAAGTAATAAAAAAAACTTATACTTTCGTGTAAGTTAATAGTCATTTTACATGGCTTGAACTACCTATTTTGATACAGTTGCAACCCCTATATGAAATTACAACCCCTACTTAATTTTTGAAACCCCCTTGTTTTAAGACTTTTCTATTTTTATAGATGTCCCAAATAGTCTTAGACTCCTCTTCCGTTATAGCACAATCGGCAATAGGTCTAGCGTATTGAACTCCAGGTCTTCCAGGAATATAAACCATTGAATCAATATTAATAAAATACCAAGGGCAGCCCCAAAAACCATTACCAGGATTTCTAAAGCATTCTCTTTCTAAATAGCTTTTAAAATGATCATCAGTAATACCTATGGAGTCATAATCTGTTTTTTCAAAATTTACTAAAAAAACATACTTCGCCTTCATTCACTAAATATTTATAAAACTTATGCTTCATTCAAGAATAAGCAAATATTCACAGTAATTGATAAGGTAACAAGCAACAAAAACCAAGACCTAAAAACAATAGTAGACGATCACAGGGTTTTACATTTGTCTTCAGATGGTAATGAGTTATTTAGAAGATCCTGGGCGAAAAAACAAGTTGTAAAAGAGGAAGAATAGATGGTCGGTTATAACAAACTTTGGAAATTATTAATCGATAAAAACATGAGCAAACATGAACTTTTAAAACTTACTGGTATCAGTTCTTCTTTTTTATCCAAATTAAAAAAGGGCGCCAATATTACTACTGACGTCCTTTGTAAAATTTGTAAGGCTTTAGATTGTGATTTCAAAGATATAATGGAGTATATTCCAAGATAAACAGCTAATTCCTAGAATAGACTTTATTTGCATTTAATCTTGCTTTTTCAACATTTTGTTGAACCACTTCTATGCGGTCGTGGTCGCGTTGAAGCTTAGAACATAATTTTTGAAACTCTAATGAATTTTCAAAATTCTTTATATACATAAAATCAATATATGCCTGGTGGCACCAATAATTCCTTTTCTCCCTCATTTGATTAAGAAAATTGTAATCATCTTTAGAAATAAAAGGAGTCCCCGCAGAATAATCAAGCTCTTTAAGTTCTTTTATAATGAAGCCTAAATTTCTTTTGTCTAAACTATCATAGTTTTCCCCGATATTTCCTTTATGCATCAATGAATAAATCCACTTCAAATCGCTTTCGATAAGTTGGAAATATCCTATTGTTTCGCTATGTAATATTTGGAATTCTCTAAACGTCATTATTCTTTCTTTTCTCTTTTAAAGACCAACATAAATTTTGATGACATATCATAACACTGAAAATTTACAAGTTCCCACTCTAATTCTCCTAATAGTGAGCATTGCTCTTGAAGAATTTTTTCTGCACCTGAGCCAGTCTTAAAATGTGCATTAATATTTAAAACCTTATATTCCCATTTCATATGTAAATTTTCTTCTATTTCTTAAAACTCAACTTTTCTAACCTATGGATCAATTGATAAAGAGTTCCTTCCTCTTCGTTTTTAGTTATATCACTAACAGCCGTTCTTACTATTTCTCTTTTTGAAGGATTGGCATTATTCGGAACTTCTTCGCCGATAGTCACGTCAAAGATAGATAAAGTCCCTTTTTCATTTGTTGATGATCTATATGTATGGCCAGTCAAACTACTTGTGAACTCTATATTCTTAAAGTGATGCCTGTTAGTAGCAAGAATTCTATTTTCTTCGGCCGTCTCCTCTTCCTCTAAATCTTTCTCGGAAGGTTTGACCTTATGAAGATTATCTTCTAACCCATTAATCTGAGCAATTGCTTGTAGAATCTTATAGGCTTTCTCGGAAGTCATATTATAAAACTCTCGAGTTCTTCTCTTGCCATCGAACTCCTCGATAGCCCTTAAGTCAGGGTTAATCATGTCGATGAGCTCATGGAGTTTCTTATCGGTTAAACGTTGGGGAACTTCGTAATATGCATAAAGTCTAAAAGCGAAAGGAATGCACTCACTTCTATTAAGTTCTTTAAGTCTTTTATTAACATCATCTGCATAGCCTATTTTCACATAGTCTGGGAATGATGGATTAGTAAGTATGTAGATTACGCCTTGTGATTTAGCTTCCATTTATTAATTATTTCCCCTTTTTTTCAACTAATTTTTTCAAATATTCAGCTGTTTGAAAGTTGGTGTTAACAGCTGTTCAATATATGTTAAATATCTGCTTAATTTTTCTAATTTTAACACAAAAAAAGGTTTGATAAGCAATATTTACTGTATCAAACCTATGCTTCTAATATGGTGCACTTAAAGGGACTTGAACCCCCACGCCGTAAGGCATCAGATCCTAAGTCTGACGCGTCTGCCAATTCCGCCATAAGTGCATGGTGCTTTGTGAGGGGCTCGAACCCACGACCCAGTGATTAAGAGTCACTTGCTCTACCAACTGAGCTAACAAAGCAAAATAAAATAAAAATGGTGCCGACTATAGGAATCGAACCTACAACCTACTGATTACAAGTCAGTTGCTCTGCCTATTGAGCTAAGTCGGCCCATGGTGGAGTGTGAGGGGATCGAACCCCCGACCCTATGCTTGTAAGGCATATGCTCTCCCAGCTGAGCTAACACTCCTTAGTTGCAGAGTTGGCGCTCTGCTATATACAAATTATTTGGTGACCCGTACGGGATTCAAACCCGTGAATGCACGCGTGAAAGGCGTGTGTGTTAAGTCACTTCACCAACGGGCCAAATGGCGGCCACAGTAGGGATCGAACCTACGACCAACCGGTTAACAGCCGGTTGCTCTACCGCTGAGCTATGTGGCCATTTTATTCACATAACATAGTTATTTTAACATAATTTATAAAATATCAATAGGAATTTGAAAAATAATTAAGTTTTTAATTTAGCTCTATTTATAGCACAGTTTTATAAACATATAGCGGATTAAAAACCAACAATATAATATAGACTTAAATTATAAAATAATCGTTATTTTGAATATTTAATTATTTAATATAAAATCTATATGTTTATAAAATTAAGAATATGCCAATACAAAATAACTTATTAGAAATAATTATTAATTCAGTTATTTTTCTTGTTGTATTTTCCTGTTCATTATTATTTGTTTTTAAACTGAAGAATGTGACTAAGGGATACAAGATTTTTTTTATTTCATATGTTATATTTTGAATCCCTTTGAAATTACTTAGAGATTATACCTCTATCATCCAGAATCAGATAGATTCTACAATAGTGTGATTACCATTAGTAATGTATGGATTAGTTGGAATATTTATTAGACCACTTGCAGATTGGTTAAGTTTATATTTAAAAAATAGAAAAATTATTCTATATGGTGCTGTAGCAATTGGAATATTAACTTTTATTCCAATAATAATTTATCCAAGCACAGAAACAAATGTAGTTCAATCAATTGGTGTTGGTGTTGGTGCTTCAATGATTGGCACTTATGAATTAATGTTTAAAGAACAATATACAAAAAGTAAATCTTTTTTAACTGTGTCAATTATGGCATTCCCGCCACTAATAGCTGACTTTATTAGTGCTCCAATTCAATCAACAATTAAAATTATTTCTTCATCAAATAACGGTCAATCATTAAATCTTAATATATTCATTTATTTATGAGTGGTGGGAATAGGTTTTTATATAATAACCTTTTTAATATTATTCTTTGTAAAAGAAGATAGAAGTAAAGTTGGTACAACATTAAATAATATTAGACTAGATAACAATGAAAACAAAACATCCTTTAAAAGTATTTCTTTATTTGTTCTAGTTTGTATGACAGGATTTTTCATCTCATTTATTAAGTTTTCAAATAGTGGATCAATTGCAACACTAACAATCCAAAATTTAGCTCAAAATATTGGTATCCAAGATAAGATAGCAAGTATTCAAGCTTATCTATCTACAATATTTAGTTTAGCCCAATTATTGGGAACAGTATTTGTTGCAAATTTCCTAGTAAAAAAAACTAACAAATTGATTTCATTTTCAATCGGTATATGCTTGTGAATATTATTTCAACTTGTAGCAATCTTCAACCAAAATCCATATGTTTATTTTGGAGTTTCATTCTTTAATGGTTTTGCCTATGGTATTTTATATAACCTTGTATTAGCCTATGTTTTAAGCATGAGCTTTAAAACAAATAAAATAACTCCCATGGGTATTTATCAATGTATCTTATCTATTGGGATTGCATCAAGTTCATTTTTAATCCCTTACTTAAAAGAAGTATTAAAAAATAATCAAGGATACTTAATAGTAAATTACACTTTACTTGCAGCAATAGCTGTATTGGAATTAATTTTTGCAACAGCTTATATATTTGATAGACAAATATATAAAAATAAGATGATAATAAAAACAGAAACATAAGAAGTTGAGGTTTAACCTATGAGTTTAGAGAAAGCAAAAAAACTATTTACTGAAAATTCACAATATAGTCTTGATGATATAAAAAACATCAAAAAGATTCATCATGGTTTTACAAATGAATCTTACTTATTCAAACTTAAAAGTTGTGAAAAGTTTCAAATAAGAATTGGTGGACATAACGAAATAGTAAATAGAACAAACGAATTTAATATATTAAAAATCATTAAAAATGATATGTTTGTTTATCTAGATAAAAATGGCAATGGAATAAAAAAATGAATTAATGGATATACACCAAAATTCATCTTCAACAAGAATAAGCTTTTAGAAAAACTTGCAACAAAAATAAAAGAGCTACATGCAACTGACATATCAAGCGCAACAAACATACTACAACATGACTACTTTAGTTTCTTTAATGTATCTAAAGAACATATGGAGCAAGTAGATATTAATTTATATCAACAATTAATAGATAAATATAAAGATTTGGATAAAGTGCTTTCACACAATGATATAAATCCAAAAAACATGATTTATGATCCAAAACAGAAAGAGATATATCTAATTGATTTTGAGTGGGGAAGAATTAACAATAGATACTGAGATATAGCGAACTTTTATAGGGATAGTAATCTAAAACTAAAGGATTTAGATTACATCACCAATCTATATGGAAATCTTGATTTACAAACAATGTATAACTTTATATACATAACAACAAATTTTGCAATTCAGTGAACATATGGAATGGAGCAAACAAATAAGATTATTAAATATAGAAAAAATTTAAACAAAAGAATTAAGTTATACAGAAAACTTGTGGTAATATAATTAACAATTTTTTATCTAATAAAAAAACGTTAAGAAATGATTCTTAATGCAAGTATTATAAATTGTTAAATTTGATTGCTTGGTTTTATTGGAGCATCAACAGAACCTGATTTAACAAATTTTAGATATAAAGATTCAAGATTAGTGCTTTCACTAATTTCTCCTGAATAAACTATTTTACCTCCATCCAAAATAGTTACATGATCAGCATATTTATCAAGTTCTGATAATATATGAGAAGAAATAAAAATACTAACTCCTTTATCTTGTAATTGTTTTAATAAATCAAAAAGTTCTAGTCTAGCAATTGGATCTAAATTAGCTGCTAATTCATCATGATTAATATTTTAGGATTATTAACTAAGGCTTGAGTTAGTAAAACTTTTTTCTTTTATCCACTAGAAAAGTTATTAGGGTTCTTTTTATGTAAACTTTACATGTTTAGATCTTTTATTTTTTTCATTAGCTAATCTTATTACTTCTTTTTTATGAATGCCACTTAGCACTGCAATAGTAATTAAATATTCAAAGGTATTATATTTTTTGTAAAGACAGCTTTTTCTAGAATATAATCTATTCTTTCTTTAACTAAAGATGTATGGTTGTCAAAACCATCAATTAATATTTGTCCTTCAAAATTTCCATAAGCTCCAACAATAACTTTTATAGCTGTAGTTTTACCAGCACCATTAGTTCCTGTGAAAGCATGGAACTCACCACTTTTAATTTCAAAGTTTAAATTATCAATCACATTTTTAGATTTTCTATTATATTTTTTTGATAAGTTTAAAAATTGTACTAGTGTTTGAGAATCATTATTATTTAAAGCAACATATTTGGTTTCAATCGTTAATTCATCTTTATTTTCTTTATTCAAAAAATCAATTTCATTACTTAGATTTTGGTATAGCTTAGAAAATAATGGGCTATTTTTTCTTTTCTGAGAGTACGTTAAATATTATAAAAGGCATAAGAGAAGCCAATAATACCAAAATAAGTGATACGATTGACAAGATAAAAGTAGTTTTCTTTTTAGTCATAAATTTAAAAAGAAAATAAGAATAAAATTAGACTGTTTTTAAACCATTTTGTTGCTTAAATCTTTCTCTGTTTAAAATCACATTTTTCTCACAATTTTATCTCCCACAATTCTTAACTATATTTTTAAATCCATAAGGATTTAAAAATATAAAAACTGCATTTAAAACAACTACTATTGCTAAATGAAAAATATGATGCTACAAAGTAACACCATATTAATAAATGAAATTAATATTATAATCCAGCAAGTTTTTTAGTATCTTGTGCTATTTTTAATTCTTCATTTGTTCTAACAGCATAAACTTTAACTTTTGAAGTTAGATTGTTAATTTTTTTGTAGTCATCATATTTTTCAAGATTTTTTTCTCTATCAATAGCAAGTTTTAATAAACCTAATCTATCACAGATTTTTTGTCTTACATCAAAAGAGTTTTCTCCAATACCGCCAGTAAATACAATTGCATCAATATTACCTTCTAAGTGGTTAGCATATTGTGCTACATAGTTTGCAACCTTTTGAACAAAAATATCTCTTGCAAAGTCATAATCATTTCCCTCAACTGCATTTGAAGCAATATCTCTAAAATCTGAACTTCCACAAATCGCTTTTAAACCAGATTCTTTATTTAATTGGTTAGATATTTCATTAATTGATAAGTTTAAGTTTTCAGCAACAAATTGACAAATTGATGGATCAATATCTCCACTTCTTGTACCCATAACTAATCCAGCTAATGGAGTTAATCCCATTGTTGTGTCATATGATTTGTCGTTTTTAATACAACAAATACTTGCACCATTTCCTAAGTGACAAACAATTAAGTTTAATGGTTTATCAGTGTTTAGAACTTCTTTCATTTTTTCTAAAATGTATCTATATGAAGTCCCATGGAATCCATATCTTTTAATAGGTAAAGATTGAAGTCATGTTTTTGGCACAGCATAATAACTATTAACTTTAGGAATTGAAGTATGGAATGATGTATCAAATACTGCAACATTCTTAGCTCCAGGAATTTTTTCCATAAGGATAGAAATAACGTCATATTCAGGTTTGTTGTGTAATGGTGCTAATTTAATATTGTTGTAAATATTTTGTAATTGACTTTGATCAATTAAAACAGAGCTAGTTACTTCTCCACCTTGAACAACTCTGTGTCCTATACCGCAAACACTTTCAAGTGAATCTATCACTCTTAGTTCAATTATTTTTTTGATAAAGTAATCAATCGCAAGGTCATGGTTTTCAAAGTTAGCATTTTCTTCAAATGTATCGCCATTACTTGGTGATAATTTAAAGTAACCATCAACCCCTATTCTTTCACATAAAGCAGATGCGATTTCATTCATGTTTATATCATATATTCTAAATTTAATAGAACTTGAACCAGCATTAACAACTAAAATATTTTTATTCATTTTAATACCTCTATAATTTTGCATATATTACTTATTATATTCTTTATTCAAATAAAAGAATGTAAAAATAAAAAACTAGTGCATTAATTATTAGTTCTAAGTGATTTTACCCACTTATATAAAATAAAAACTAAAATGCTTCAAACATTTTAGTTGTTATTGTAATAATGAATAAGCGCTTGAGTTCCTAAATTTTCTTTTCCTTTTTTAGCAAGCTTTTTGTACATCTTTAACACTGTATTTAATACCATAAGCTTTTTAGGTTTTATTTCTTGTTTGATAAGATTCATATCTTTTATAAAGTGCTTAATATAAAAACCAGGTTCAAAATTATTTTGTAATATTTTAGGTCCATTATTTGTTATCTGTCAGTTTGAACCTGCACCTGTTGATATTGAGTTGATAATCTTATTTAAATCCAAACCTTTTTGTTCAGCATAATATAATGATTCAACTGTAGATGCTGTTGTGCCAGCAACACTAATTTGGTTAGCAAGTTTAGCATTTTGCCCAGAGCCACCTTCACCAAAATAAGTAATATTTTTACCCAATAAATTAAGTAATGGTAAAACAGTTTTAAAGTTTTGTTCTTTACCACCAACCATTATTGATAGTGTTCCATTTTTTGCTCCGATATCTCCACCACTTACAGGACAATCCAATATGTTTTGATTTAATTCATAAAGTTTTTTTGCAAATGAAGGTGATGATGTTGTCATATCTATACAAATAGTATGATCTCCTATATTTTTAAGAATTCCATTTTCACCTAGATATACTTCTTCAACATCCTTTGGATACCCAACCATTGTAAAGACAACATCTGCATCATGAACAGCTTGAGCTATTGAATCACAAACTTGAATCCCATAACTTTTTAGTGGTTCAGCTTTAGCTTTTGTTCTATTAAAAACTTTAATATCTGGATTACTTTTATAGATATTTAAAACCATACTAATACCCATAACACCAGTTCCAATTCATGCTATTCTCATAATATAAAACCTCTAGTAATTTATTTTATTATCCCAACAGTTTTTCTAAAGTCATCATAAAGATTGTATTTATCTTTTCATAACTTAACATTAAATCCGCCACTGTTAACTTTAATTGTATCTAATATTGATTGATCAACACTTATAATGTCAAATATTCCAATAAATGATTTAATCATTTCATATCCACCTCAGTAAATACCAACAACCTCATTACTTGCATTAATAACCATTGAACCAGAACTTTCACCAAGTAAGTTAAATCCTTTTACTGTTTCATTTACAGCGACATTTTTTTGAGAATAATAAAGGTCACCATTAAATTAACCACCATCAGTATTATGAATATTTGATCTTACCTTCTCCAATAAAAACAATTTCAGATAAATTTTTTGCTCTATAGTTTTTATACCCTAAAGGCAGTAATTGAAGTTGAGGTTAATAATTTTTATGACATTCTCTAACTTTTCAATGAGAGTTAATTTGAACACCAACTCATCTTGGCACATAAGACCATTTTTTTCTTGTGTTTCTGTCAGAAAACCCCAACAAATAGTTGCTCTCCTTGTTTTACGCTAGTAGAAAATTAGTTAGTCTTACATTGTAATTTGTTAACATGTTGATTAATTGTTATGCATATCTAAAGTTATATGATTGGGTATAGAACTTTGAAAAATCTACTCTTATAACAGCAAAATCAGCTGTAGGGTTAAAACATATTCACTATCATATCTACTCTTAAATGAATCCATAATAGAAAAGTTTTTAAATGTTTAATTAGCTAAATAAACAACGAAAAAGTCTTCATTTGGATTTAGCGCAGGAGTTACATTATAGTTTCCTTCATAGTAATTATTATTCACATTCTAAACATATTTAAGTTTAGTATTTTTATTTTGGGTTGATAGTGATGTTCCAGGAGTTAAATTTCTATCTCATATAATCCCAACATCCATTTCAACTACTGTAGATTCTTTTTCTTCATAAACAGATAGTTTTTGACTTTTTGAGTCAAAATATGCACTCTTATAAGTCTACCACCATTATTAACAACAGCAGCCACATGTGAGTTTGTTGCTAAGTAATATACATTATTTGCTTTATCATCTTTTGAAATTATTCAAGAAGTACCATTAACAAAAGATTCTTCTTGTTCACTTTTTGTTTTAAAATGTAGGGAAAAACTTGTCTCACTAATTTACTTTAGTTGCCTTGAATCTTTTTTAATTTGATTAATTGATGGAGTATCAAAAACAAAATAATCTTCAATTACATAATTTCCATAAAAACAAGAAGTGAATACAAAAGCACTGCTGAATAACAATGGAACTGAATATAATTTTGCTATTAAGTTATATTACATATTAGTTTTTACCTATTAAAATTGTTATGCAAATATTTTTGTCAAACTCATATTAATATAACGCTATTTTTATATGTTTAAAACCTATAAGTTTTATTAATCTAACTATTTAATTTCACTTAATAATTTGAAATCAATTTTGCCAATATTAGTTCTTGGCATTATGTCTAAAACTTTTATATCACTAGGAATTGAATATTTAATAAGTTCTTCATTACATAAATTAAATATGTCTTGTTTAACTTTCCCAATATCTAGTGATGCATCTTTTAATGTGATGAATGCTCTAAGTAAAGTTTTATGATTTTGTTGATATGGTACAACACAAACCTCATCAATGTAATCTAATTGTAATATTAGTTTTTCCACTTCTTCTGGATAGACATTAATGGCATTTATTTTAAGTGATCTTTTCATTCTACCAATTAAATATAAAAAACCATCTTCATCCATTTTACCAATATCACCAGTTTTAATTCACTTCTTATTATCTTTTAAACAAAACCCCTTGTCATCATTCAAATATTGTTGCATTAAAGAGTTGTTAGTAATTACTATTTCTCCAGTCTGATTTGGTTTTAGTGGTTTATTGTTTTCATCCCATATTTCAATAATGGTATTTGGAATTGGTTTACCACAACTTCCATTACGATAAAATCCATCTCTGTTAACACAACAAACACCCGAAACTTCTGTTAGTCCATAACCTCTCATTAATCTTGCTGAACCATTATATTTTTTAATGATTTCATCAAATTCATGCACTTCAGTATCTGTTATCAAATCTCCACCACATCAAATATCTTCAAGATATTTTAAGTGTTTTCCAAGGAATGATTTTCTTGTCATTATCTTTTTAAACATTACAGGAATTCCTGCAACAAAATTTATCTTATGTTTTTTAAATAATTTAGCTGCATGTTTAAAGTTAAACTTTGGAACTAGAACCAAATTATATTGATTACATAAGCATGTATGAATTGCAACACCTAAACCATATGCATGAAATATTGGTAGTAAAACCAAAGCGTTTTTTTGGGGAACAATTTCTTTACTGTACATCTTATTTAAATTATCTGAAAGGTTATTTAAAGCAAGATGAGATAACTCTACAATTTTAGGAGTACCAGTTGTACCACTACTATGCATTCTACAAGCGGGCTCATTCTCTAAAACTTCTCAGTTAATTGAAACATTATTTTTGCTATTTGTTTTAATTAAAGAATTAAAGTTAATGCAATTTTTAATCTTTATTTTTTGTGATAATAAATAACCTTTGATAAAAGGTTTTGCAACACCCATAAAGTCAGCTATTGATGTCTTAATAAGGATTTGGTTTGCATCATCAATTAGTTTACTATCTTTAACAAGAAAATCAGTAAACACTAACCCCTTAGATTTATTTTCTATTAGATTTTGTTTTAAACTTTCAATTGGAACTAATGGGTGAACAAGGTTTGCTATCACCCCCAATTTACTACAAGCATAGAACGCAATTAATGATTGTGGATTTGTAGGTAAAAAGATAGTTAATACATCCCCTTTTCTAAATCCTAAATTAACTAATGAGTAAGCAAAATTATCAACATAGTTAATAAACTTTGAAATTGGAATTGTAGTGCCATAGTATGAAATAGTACCATTTAAACTATTTGATTCTTTGATCATTTTTTGATAACAATTCATAATTTAACCCTTTAATAAAACTTAACATATTATGTATAGTAAAAAATCCCCTTTAATAAACATGGACGTGAAATTTGGACAATAATTCAAATTTCATGTTTTTTGTTTATAAATTTAATCTATACTGGTTTGGAGTCATTCAATTTAATTTCT
>CASDXH010000019.1 GCA_949285105.1 uncultured Mycoplasma sp.
TTATTTCCAGATAGATTATGTGATATAAAATAGTTGTTATCAAGCGATTTAAAAGATAACCTAAAAATGAGTTTCTCCAAAAATCGCTACACTACCAAAACATTCAGTTTTTAAAAATAATCGAAGATAATCTTTATTTAATTTCAGCTCTTCAAAATTATTAGTGAATATAATATTATTTCTTATATCCTTTTCTAATTGAGTTCTTTCATATTGACCAATAATAAAGTTATAGATGATATTTATTTCTTTCCAATTTTTAATATTGTTTTCTAATAATTGTTCTATAAAAATAGAGTAAATATCAAATATGTGTCTTCACATTCTTATATTGCCTGTGTTTTTAACTTTCATTTTTTGGTAAGCCAAAAACTTTTCAGCAATTATATATTTGAAATCAGGGATTTTGATTATTATTTCTTCATTTTGATTTAACTTTAATATTTTATGTGAAACGTTTATGATTTTACGTTGATTTGGATTGTAATAATTATTATTAACGAGTGTTTTAAAATCTATATCAAATTCATATCCTTTGTAATCTATTTTAAAGTTTTTAAAGTTAAAAGTTTGATTTATAGAAATAACATCTTTTTCGATAATATTAAATAGGAGCCTTTTCTTATTATCTAAAATAAGAAAATATCTCAATATTTCCTTCATTACTTTCTTTGTATGTTCTTTAGATTCACATAAAATACTTATATCAATATCTTCAGATATTCTTTTTATCTCTTTATAACTTTTAGAAAGTGATGTACCACCAACCAATAATCAATCAAAATTCAATCCTTTATTCATTAGGGTATTAAATATCGTTGATAACTCTTTTATAATCTCATCAATTAATAAGTCTTTTATTATCATTATCTCTGAAAGATTACGATATTTCATTGTAATTTTGTTAATTATTGTTTGATATTTTTTCATCTGTATCTATCCCTTTTATTATCTTAAGTATTAGATCATAATGATACTCTGCTCTTTTTTTACTTTTTAAAAAAATTTCAAGCTTATCTTTAATATTAAGTAGATCTTTTAGACCAATATTAGTTGATTTATACTTTTCAACAAAAAATAAATATAGATTTTTGTTGTTAACAAAATGATCTAGTTTGTTTTTTATTTTTGAACTATCTAGTAAGACAAAATATAAAAATAATTCAAATAATAATCTCTGATTTTTATTTTCAACATCAAAACTAATCCTTCCAATGTTTTTATAAAGATCAAAAAATAAGGATATTGTTTGCTTACTATATCCACTAAGTATTTTTTCAGATATATATATATATATATATATATTATTGAGATTGGGTACCGCTGTTGTCCTTTCAAGCAGGTATCTATGATATATATCATTGAAAATATATTCGCTGTTTTCTTTATTTTCGATTGAAAGTCTCAATTTTAAAAAGTCATCAGAAAAACTATAAACACCTTTTTTTATTCTGTAAATAAGATCCTGTTTATATAGATTTGATAAAACATTGTTTACACTTTGCTTGAAATAGATATATTTATTAACACTATCTTTTTTAAAAAGATTTATAAAATCTTTAGTTGTGAAATATTCTTTTTTATTTGTGTTATCTAATATTACTTCTTTAATGTAACTTTCTATCTCTAAAATTTCTCTTAATTCCATATTTTGTATCATTATAATAATAATATTTATTATTATTATAATGATAATTTATATTTTGTCAATAGTTTATTCAAGAGGAATGACTACAAGAGACATTCAGGAAACAATATATCAAATGTTTTATTGTGATTTAGACAAAGACACAATTTCTAGAATTATAGATAAAATAATTCTAGAAGTTGTGATGTGATAACAAAGACCATTAGAGTTTGTTTATCCAATTATGTACATAGATGGAATCAGATTCAAAATTGAAGAGGATTCTGTCACAAAGAAAAATCAGTTTATTTAATAATTGGTGTTAATATTGAGGGGAAAAAAGAGATTTTGGGCTTTTGGATAGCTGAATCTGAATCTTTTAAACAATGATTAATGATTTTTGATGAACTTAAAACAAGAGGTGTAAAAGACGTTTTACTAACTTGTTGTGATAATTTGAAGGGAATATCAGAAGCATTAAAAGCTGCATTTCCAAATGTTCACATTCAAAAATGTGTTATCCATCAAATAAGAAATTCTACAAAACATGTACCCTAAAAAGACGTTGCTCCATTTACAAGTTATATGAAAAAAATTTATAAATCACCAAGCTATGATGTAGCGCTTAAGGCACTTATTCTTTTGAAAAATCTTGAGGAGAAAAATATCCATATGCTATCAAATCATGAAAAAATAATTTTGATGAATTAGTAACATTTTTTAACTATCCAACAGAAATTAGGAAAATGATATACACAACAAACACAATAGAAAATCTAAATAGAAATATTAGAAAGATTACAAAAACAAAAGGTGCTTTTACAAACACTCAATCGTTATCAAAAATAATTTACATGTGTTTAATAAACGACCAAGAAGATTATGATTCAAGAACTGTTCACAACTGATCTCAAATATTAAATCAACTAACTATATTATTTCCAGATAGATTATGTGATATAAAATAGTTGTTATCAAGCGATTTAAAGATAACCTAAAAATGAGTTTTTCCAAAAATCGCTATACTACCCATTTAAACCAATGATGGTTTATTGTTATATTAATCTCTAATTTAATATATATTGTTTGGGTTAATTAAACAGAAATATTGATAAATAAAAATGACTAATAAAATTAAATATAGTATTTATAAAAAAGTAGTACTAACTATCATAATATACAACCAAGTAATTTAGAGCATCTATGTAATAAATGATTAAACCTAAATATAACTTTATTAAAAAAAATGTATAATAAATTACACAAAAATCATAAATAAAGGAAGTAATATGATTAAAAGAATTTATGTAGCAGGAGGATGTTTCTGAGGTGTAGAACACTTTTATAAACTTGCTCTAGAAAATATAAAAACAAGAGTTGGTTATTTAAACTCTGTACTAGATAATCCAAACTATAAAATGGTTTGTGATGGAATATCAGATGCTGTTGAAGCTGTTGAAATCGAATATGACTCAAACAAATACAGTCTTAACAAAATTCTTGATATATTGTTTTTAATTATTGATCCAACTTCAGTTAACAAACAAGGTAATGATATTGGAAGACAATATAGAACAGGAATTTATAGTAATGATATAAATGATTTAAAATTGGCAAAAAATTACATTGGGAAGATTCAACATAACTATTCAAAACCAATAGTTGTTGAAGTTGAAAAAGTTGATAATTTTTATGAAGCTGAAGAATATCATCAAAAATATCTTGAAAAAAATCCAAGTGGATACTGTCATATTGACATGTCTTTAATTCACAAAATAAAAGGAAAATAAAAGAGTAAAAAGTGCAGACGTTATAAATATATAAAATGTTTATAAGATGCTCTAAAAGGCAGGAAAATAGCTATAATCATTGTTTATAGATCAGCATTTTATATATATTATGTATTTAAAAGTGTTAATTCACTTAATTCTGTACAAAAATATATCATCTTTAAATGTTTTAATTTTTTTTATGGTATATATATTAATGAATTAATAAATAGAAAGGATGTATAAAATTATGGAAAAAAAATATCAAGTAACTGGTATTGCTGTTGGAGGAAGAAATGGTAATGTCCACACAAGTGATAATCAATTTAATTCAAAATTATCATTTCCTAAAGAATTAGGAGGAGATGGAAATGCAGTTAATCCTGAACAATTATTTGCTTCAGGATATGCTGGTTGTTTTTCTCAAGCAACTTTAGTTGTTGCTCAACAATTGGGTATTGATTCTTCAAAAGTCCCACAAATTGAAGTGACTGTTCAATTATATATTGATCAAGTAACAGGTTTTCACATTAAAGCTGGAATAGAAGGGATATTTAAAGACTGAGACCAAAAACAAGCTGAAGAATTTATGGTTAAATGTCATAAAACTTGTCCATATTCTAAATTAATAAAAGAAGAAAACCTATTATATGTAAAAGCTAATGGTGTTATTGTAAAAATTTAATATCTTATTTGTTTGTATCAATTGCAAACTAAATATATAGATTTACATTTAAATTAATAAAGAAGGTGTATTAACTACCAAGTTATACTCTTTTTTTTATTACTCACAAATTATCAGAATAATAATAATAAATACAATAAAATACACAAAAATTAATATATTTGTATTATATTTGGTACTATTAAATTTGTATAGTTAAAACATGATGGTATATGTTTATACCAAATTTATAAAACAACAAAAGATTTTAAATTTAATATGTAGTTAATTATTTATGATTCTCAGTATTTAACTGCTCATTAAGTTATTATCATATTTTTTTGTAAATAATATATCATTAATAAAATAAATAGAGGAGAGTTGTTATGCTAGATTATGCAATATTAGGTCTATTAAAAAACAGACCGCTAACAGGGTATGACATTGACAAAATTATAAATAGATCCATAAAGAATTTTTGAAGCATACTACAATCACAAGTTTATAAAGAATTAAAAAAGATGGAAAACAATGAGCTTATAGTAGCTGAGGTTGTAATTCAAAAAAACAAACCTAATAAAGTAGTGTATTCAATTTCTGAAAAGGGTGAACGTTACTATGAAACTTTCTTTGACAATGATAAATTAGATGTTTCAAAACTTTGTGATATTAAAATCTTATTTTTAATAAGAATGTTTTTTGGTTCACACACAGACAAAGAACATAATATTGAGTTCCTTGAAAGACTTAAGGTTTCATTTGTTGAAAAGATTACATCATTGGAATTAATTAAAGTTAACATTATTGATGTAGCTCCAATTAATAACAATTATCTAAACAACCATTGATATTGAACATCAACAGTTGATTGCGGAATTCAAATTTGCAACTCAATTATTTCATGAATTGACAATTGTTTAAAAGAAATTAATAAACAATAATTAATAAAAATAAGTATTTTTAGTTCATTCTTTTAACTTTAAGACCTTATTTCTGATTTATTTACAAATTTATAGTATATTTTATTGTATTATATTTGCAAGTATTATAAAATAACACTAAAGGAATACAAAATACCAAAAATAAAACGTTAATTATAATTGTGCGAGGTAAGAAAATGAAAATACAATCTAAAATTAATTACAACAAGAGTATAAGTGATCTAACAAAGTTAAAAGAATCAATTTTAAAATTTGAAGATGACTTATATCAAGCTCTTAGAAAAGATCTAAACAAATCAGAGAAAGAATCATTTTTATCTGAAGTTGGTGAAGTTCTAAATGAAATTGATTATTTTTTAAAACATATTAAAAAATGATCACAACCTGTGAAGGTTAAATCTACATACCAAACAATAGGAACAAAATCATTTATTGTTAGAAAGCCTAAAGGTAATGTATTAATTATTTCTCCTTTCAACTATCCATTCAACTTAGCTTTTGTACCATTAGTTGGTGCATTAGCAACAGGAAATAAAATCTGTTTAAAATCATCACCTAATACGCCTAATATTAATAAAGTTATTAGTCAAATAATTAAAACAACTTTTGATGAACAAACAATAAGATACATTGAAGAAAAAGATATTAAGTCATATGATGACCTTTATAAAATGGGGTTTGATTTAGTGTTTTTTACAGGAAGTACTACTGTTGGGATGCTTGTAGCTAAAAAATGTATTGAAAACAATATTGAATATGTAACAGAACTTGGTGGTAAGTGTTCATGTGTGGTTGATGACTTAATAAATGATTCTGTTTATCAAAGAATTACATGAGCTAAATTTATGAACGCAGGACAGACTTGTGTTTCAATTAACCACATTTTCTATAAAGCATCAATTACTGACTTTATAGATAAATTAAAAGCTGAAATCGATAGACAATATCCAGAACCACTAAAAAATAAAAATATTCCAAAAATTATTAATGAAAGAGAATATAACAGATTAAAAGAAATTCTAAATAAATATAAAAACAATATTATTCATGGCGGAAACTTCAGTGATCAAGATATGATTATTGAACCAACAATTATAAAAGTTGATTCAATAACACCAATGATTGAAACAAATGAAATCTTTGGACCAATTCTATTTGTTTATCCATATAAAGAAAACTTTGATGAAGTTATCAGTCACATTAAAAAAATTGATAGTTCTCCACTTGCTGCATATATCTATACTAGTAATGAAGTTTTAGCAAATAAGTTTATATCAAAAATAAATGCAGGTGGTTATTGTGTAAACGATTCTATTTCACATATTCTAAATCACAACCTTCCATTTGGTGGTACTAAAAATAGTGGATATGGAAGATATCATGGAAAATACTCATTTGAAACTTTCACTTATGAAAAGCCAGTTTTAACTAACATGGCTAAAAAGAATAATCAAATCAAATTCTTTAATAATGAAATTGATTACCATAAAACTAAAAAAATGATTGCTTTTATTAAAAAATTCAAAGACTAAAATATTTATAAAAAGAACTATAACAGACATAATATTTATCAATATAACGTGTATCAAAATGCCGCATGCTTTAAACTACTAAAGCATGCATTTTTCATTATTTGTTTATTATTTTTAACCAAATATATTTCTTGGCATGTTATTTACTTTTCATTCAAGGGTTTTTATTTTGTCTTCACTTAATAAACTAAAATTATTTCCTTTTTTTGCATCATCTTTTGACAATGCCATTTATGTTTTCGTTAGTACCTCTTTGAAATGAAGAGTAAGGTTGACAATAGTAAACTTTAAAGTTGAATTGTTTTGCTGTTATATCCATCATTTGAAACTCTAATCCGTTATCAACAGTTATGCTCTTGATTGGTAATTTTTCATCTCTAATAATGCTATACATTTTATCCATCATTGATCTAGCGTTTTCACCTTTTATTTTTCTAATAATTGCCAACCTTGTTTTTCTTTCAACTAACGTTAATAAGTGATAATATCCACTTTGTTTTTTACTAACTTTTATAAACTATTGCATTATTTAAAGTAAAATATTATATATCAATTGAGGTGTTTTTATATGTTAACAGAGAGACAAAAACTAATACTTAAATACATTGTTCAAGAATATATTGCCACAGCAAATCCTGTCGGTAGTAAAACAATTATTGAAAAATATATGCCAGACATCTCAGCTGCTACTGTTAGAAATGAAATGGCTGTTTTAGAGCACCACAATTACTTAGAAAAAAACCATACTTCTTCTGGACGTGTTCCATCAAGTGACGGATACAAACTTTATGAAAGAGAGTTTTCAACACCATCGATTGATGATAATTTGAAAATGAGATTAAAAAAAGTTTTCTCAAATAGATCAAATTCAATTGATACTATCATTGATGAAAGTTGTCGTATTATTCAAGAGGTTACAAGACTTCCATTAGTAACAATAGATAAATCTGCTAACTTATCATTAAAGAGAGTTGATTTAGTTCAAATTAATGAAGGTAATGCAATTATCATGTTGATATTATCTAATGGTGATATTGTTAAGAATTTAATTAAAATTGAAAATGCTTCTATCCTTAAAGATATTTCTATTTGTGTAAGAATTTTTAATGATAGATTAGTTGATTGCCCGCTTAGTGAACTTGATATTAGACTTAATCTAATTAAAACTATTATCAGAGATAAAGTTCAATCATATGAGTTTGTAATGCAAGAAGTTGTAGAAAGAATTTTTAACTCTAAGTCAGATACTTTTAGACAGCAATCAAAAATCACCAAAAACATTATTGGTTCATCAAGTCTTTTGGCTTTACCAGAATTTAATGATCATAAAAAATTAGAAGAAGTTTTATTACTACTTGAAAACTCAACTATTTGAGAACAGATAGCCCTTAAACAAGAACAAAATGGTCATACTACTTCCATTACTTTTGGGGATGAGTTTGGTTATAATGATATCTTATTTGCTTCAACAGATATTGTGTTAAATAATGACAACCAAACGCAATTAGTTATGGTTTCTCCAACAAGAGTTGATTATTCAAGAATAAAAGGTTTATTGGAGTTTATTAGAGATGAGTTTGAAAAAAGCTGAAAAAAATAAAATTTCTTTAGGACAATTTCATAAATTTATTTCTAAGCAAAACTATTGCATAAAAAATATATCGTTAAAGCTAAAAACATTTTTGATATTATCAATTATTAAGTTGAGAATAAATTACCATTTACAATCATTAACGAAAAGACAATTAATTGATCTATATAATCAATATGATAATTTTGATTCAGATGATTTTGTAATTAATTTATTTGATATTGATATAAATTCAACTAGAACAGCATATAAAGAACTTGTTAACCTAAAAGATAATTTAATTAATTTTTATAGTAATTCAGGAGTGTTAGTAACAAATAATAAATATCTACTAAAGCAAGATGAAGTCCAACACCAAGAAGCTGTTGATAAATTTATCAACTTAAATAATTATCTTGATAAATTATTAACTTTTTTAAAGAAGTGATTTCCAACTAGCTTTAATTTTATTTTTAGAAAAATTATTATTCAATGTTAACAAAAAAACAAGATGAGTAAGTTTGTAAAATATGAACAATTAAAAAGTAAAAGTATTGATGAATTGAAATTAATTTCACAACAGATTAGAGAAACTTTAATAGAACTTTCAAAAACAAGTTCTATTCATCTTTCATCTAATCTTGGAATAGTTGAAATATCAACCGCACTACTTTATTGTTTTTGTTCACCAAAAGACAAAATTATTTATGATACTGGTCATCAATGTTATGTTCATAAAATGCTTACCGATAGATTTGATAAGATAACATCAATTAGAAAAGATAATGGTTTATCTGGTTTTTTTGAACCTAATGAATCAATTCACGATTTTGTATCGCTTGGACATTCTGGTACAAGTTTATCAATTGCATCAGCAATTGAAAATGTCTCAAAAAATAATTATGTTGTTGTAGTTATAGGAGATGCTGTATTAAACAATGGTTTATTTTTTGAAGCACTTAATGACATAGGAAATAAACAATCAAAAATTATCATTATTATTAATGATAATGGAATGTCTATTTCAAAAAATGTTGGTGCAACTAACAATATGCTAAATAAAACACCAAGTGAAATTAAAGCGTTTTTTAACGCTTTAAATATTGATTATCTAGGTGTTTATAATGGAAATGATTTACACACGGTTATAACCGCTTTAAATAAGGTTAAAACACTTGTTAATAAAGGTCCAATCGTATTACATTTAAAAACAGTTAAGGGATATGGTTTAAAAGTAGCTGAAAAAGATTCTGTAGGTTTATATCACTCTAATCAAATTAATAATAACAATAAAAAAAGTTATGGTCAAATTGCAGCAGATAAATTATTACAGTTAATTAAAAAAGATAAAAAAATAAAAGTGATAAATCCTGCTATGACTTTATCAACTGGTTTTTTAGAATTATCTTTGTCCCATAAAGACAATTATGAAGATGTTGGAATCGCTGAAGAACATGCTGTTACAAAAGCTTCTGGATATTCACTAATAGGATATAAAGCTTTTTTAATAACTTATTCAACCTTTTTACAAAGAACTTATGATCAAATTCTTCATGATGTTTCCAGACTAAACTTACCAGTAACATTTTTAATTGATAGATGTGATATTTCATATGGTGATGGTGATACTCACCATGGTATTTATGATATTGGTTTTATTAAGACAATTCCAAATAGTATTATTGCAAATGCTTCAAATGATATTGTTTTAAATAGATTAATAGATATGGCTTATGCAAATAAAAAATTCCCGTTTTTTATAAGATACACAAAAGAAGCATGCAAGCTTAAAAAATCATATCCAAAATTTAGCTTTGGTGATTGGGTTTATGAAATTAACAACAAATCCAACAATTTAATAATTTCATATGGTCATGTTATTAATGAAATAAATAAACATGTAATAGATAACAATCATGATTGTGATTTAATAAATGCAATTTTTGTAACTTATTTTAACAAACAAAAAATTAAAGAAGTAATTAGCAAATACAAAAAAGTTTTTGTATTTGAAAAAACATATTATCAGAATTGTTTATATGATGAAATTGCAAAACTTTGTTTCCAAGAAAACATTAATATTGAATTAATTTCTATCAATATTAAAAATAATGAAATAGGTTTTGGTAGTAAAGAATCATTAAATAAAAAAAGTAATATAGATATAAAAACATTTTTTAGCACTTATTTTAATTAATTTTTTAGATTTTTATAGTGTTTCTTGTATCCCTATATTATGACTTATTATCACCAATTTGATAAAATTATAATTGGTATACAAAATGATAGACAAAGAAAAAGATTTAATAAAACTTATAGAGAACGGTTTAAATATTGTTGATCAAGATAAATTTTTAGAATATTTAAATATATATTCAGCTGAATATATATTAAATGAATATAGTGAAATATTTATCAATGAAGAAAACAATAAATTTTTTCCTTTTGTTGATAGTAACCAAATTATTAACTTAATTAATTTTGATAAGTATGTTGGATCTATCTTATTAAAAAATATCTTGTTTTTTGAATCCAAGTTAAAAAGAATTATTATTGAAAACTGAATTGAGTTTTACAATTTAAAAGACACTAAAATATATAATTTTGCAGAAGATGAATTATTAAACTATTTACCTAACATAAATAACTGTCCCGATTTACAAAGTGAGAAATTTGTTTACTCACTTTTTGAACACGCTGCAACATCAGAGTTTTTAATTCACTATAAACGTCTTGCAAACATTCCAATTGAAGATTTATCTCTATCTTGAACATTTGCTACTACAATTAATTTCTACCGTCTTTTAGATGTTGAAATTAAAAAGAAAATTTTAATTAGCTTTAATATTCCAATAGTTAATGTGAATCATTTTGATAAGATGCTTAATGTATTTTTAAAAATAAGAAATTTAATTTCTCATAATGGTCATATTTATAATTTCACAACAAGACTTTATCGTGTTGAATTTAATCGAATTTACTCTAGTGTTAAAAAAAATGATTCATCAGAAGACAAATATATTTCTTTAGATAAGGTTATTGTTTTATTAGATTACTTATTAAATTGAAAAAACACATATTATGAATTTAATGAGCAACTAAAAAAAGTGGCTTTAAACAACCACTCTAAACAATATTTAATTAAAATCATTTATGGATTATTCTAAATTCTTAATTATCTCCAATAAATGTTTCTCAAGATTTTTAACCCCACTAATTGTTGGTGTGGGTTTCTTTTTATTTTTTAGTAGTTTTGGTCTTATATCTTTATATGAGAATGTAAGACCATCTTTTAATAAAAACTTGTACTTGTTTCCAACTGTAAAGTACTTAAATAAATCAACAGGATAATCTGAAATATTATTTGAAAAACAACGGTAAACTTTGCCACTATAAGAAATTTTAATGTAATTGTTGTTGATTTCAACAACCTCACATAAAACAATTTTTTTACTTTTCATAATTTACCTCTACATTTTTATATTATAATCAAGTATTATGGTAAATCAAAAAAAGAGCGAAATTATAGATGAAATAAAAGATGTGATTGATTCTATAAGATTTTACATTAACCAAGATGGTGGAGATTTAGCATTTGTTGACTTTGATGATAAGACAGGAGAAGTCACAATAAAAGTCTTTGGCAACTGTGTTGGTTGTGCTTTAATTGATATGACTTATAAGGATGGCGTTGAAACAATACTTACAAGTGAAATCAGTCAGGTTAAGTCTGTAAAGATAATAGAGGATATTCAGGAGTAGAAAATGAATGATATTAAAAATGAATCAAAGAAGAAAGTAACTAAGAAAATAATTGTTGAAAAGAAAGAACCTACAAGATTTTCTAATTTAACAATTGATACCATAAGAGTTTTAGGTGTTGAAATGATTGAAAAAGCAAATTCAGGTCACCCAGGGATTGTTTTGGGTGCAGCACCTATAATGTATGCACTTTATAAAGATCATTTAGTGGTCGACCCAGAAAACCCATTATTTTTCAATAGAGATAGATTTGTTTTAAGTGCTGGTCATGGTAGTGCTTTATTATATGCAACTATGCATTTAGCGGGTTATAAAAATGTAACTATTGAAGATCTTAAGAATTTTAGACAAATTAATTCTAAAACAGCTGGTCATCCAGAAAATATTTTAATTGATGGGATTGAAACAACTACAGGCCCTTTAGGTCAAGGTATTGCTATTGCTGTTGGTATGGCAATAGCTGAAACAAAATTAAACACATACTTTAAAAAGTACAAATTAATTGATAACTATACTTATTGTTTATTTGGCGATGGTTGTTTACAAGAAGGTATTTCTTATGAAGCGTTATCACTAGCTGGAAAATATAAACTTAATAAGTTAATTTTCTTATTTGATTCAAATGGGATTCAACTTGATGGTAAAGTAAGTGATTCTACAATAACTGATTACAAAAAATACTTTGAATCATTAGGATTATCTTATATTAAAGTTGACAACGGAAATGATTATACATCTATTAGTGCTGCTATTGAAGCTGCTAAGCAGTCAACTGAAAAACCAACTGTAATAGAAATTAAAACTCATATAGGTTATGGTTCTTGTTATCAAGATTCAAACAAAGCTCATGGTTCAGCTTTAAACCTTGATCAAGTTAATGAACTCAAAAATAAACTTTCATACAATAATGAAGCTTTTGAAATCTCTAAAAATGCTTATACAGAATTTGCAGGGTTACAAAAAAGAGGTAAAAAAGCATATGAGTTATTTGTTGAAAGACTTGCAAAACTTTCAAATGATAAAGCTAAATATGAAGAATATAGAAAACTTGAAAATAAACAATTAACTTTTGATAAAAAATGATTTAACCATTTAAACTTTGAAAATGAAGCTACTAGAAATATTTCAGGAATAATTGTTAATGAAGTTGCTAAATACAACCCATTACTTACATTGATCTCAGCTGATATTTCTGGAAGTACAAAAATTTGAGTGAATGGTTTAGAACCATATGGTCCAGAAAATAGACTTGGAACAAACCTTAATGCTGGAGTTAGAGAATTTGCTATGACAGCTATTAACTCTGGGATTACAAGCTATGGTTTAAAAGCTATTAGTAGTACATTCTTATCATTTGCAGACTACAGTAGAGCAGCAATTAGACTTGCAGCAATATCTCACAATCCAATTATTAATGTGTTTAGTCATGACTCTATAACTGTTGGTGAAGATGGTCCAACACATCAACCAATAGAACAACTTTGAGGATTGAGATTAATTCCACATACTACAACATTTAGACCTGGTAACCTTCAAGAATTAATTGGTGCATTTGATTTTGCATTTAAGCAAGACGAAATGCCTGTAAACATTATTACTTCAAGACTTGCATTTAAACAAATTAAATCTCCATTAGAAAAAACATCACGTGGTGGATATATTTTCTATGGAAACAAAGTTAATGATATTTCATTAGTTGCTACAGGTAGCGAACTACCAGTTGCTTTAGAAACAGCTGAAATTCTTGAAAAAGAATATAATGTAAAATGTAATATTATTTCAATGCCAAGCTTTGAATTATTCATTAAGCAAACAAAAGTTTATAAAGAATCTGTAATTGGTAATAAACCATTGATTGCTATTGAATTTGGAACAACTATTCCATGATATAGAATTGCAGACTTTGCAGTTGGTATTAATAGATACGGTATGTCTGGTAAGAGTGATGACGTTATTAAAAAATTAAAACTTACTCCAGATGAAATTGCTTTAAAAATTAAAAATTACCTTGATAATAACGTTAATAAAAAATTCTTATAGTATATTCTCATTAATTAGATTTTCTTTTCTTAAAAGCACTCACTTTTATTTGTGGTGTGCTTTTTTCATTTGATACTGTCTCATTTTTTGGAGAAACTCATTCTTAGAAAAAAGTTTAAAATAAATTTTAGGAGTGAGTTATGTCAAAAAAACCAGAAAACAAGATGAATTAAATCTCCAAGATTTTTCAATTCTTTATATTATCTTTATAAATTAATAATCTATAATTTAAAAACTTTTTGTGTTTTGTTAAAAATATTTATTTTACCTTTTATTTGGAAAATATATTTTTTATTGAAAATTTATTTTTTGTTATAATTAATGAATAAAAATAAAGGATTAAATTGATATTTATGAAGTTTAAAAAGACACTAATTACAACTGTATTAGGGTCTACCATGTTGGCAGGTTCTATTACAGGATTTGTATCTTGTTCTCAACAAGTAAAATCTAACTTAGCAAATGAAATATCAACATCACCATCGAATGATGATGATAGACATAATATTGGTATCGATAAAAAAATTGCTGATAATATAAATCTTAATAAACCTGAATATAAGTCAATCGATTCAAACGAATATAAGTTATTAATGAACTTTAATGACTTTAGTAACAATTTCACTTTTGATAAAAAACAATTTTCAGAAGAAGGTCTTAAAACAGATATTGCAAACTATGTTTATAATATGTGAATTTCTTCTGGAAAGAAACTTGAAGTTCAACTACTTAAAGA
>CASDXH010000020.1 GCA_949285105.1 uncultured Mycoplasma sp.
ATTGTCTTGCGCGATTATGATAATGTTAATCATGATTTTGAAATTTATGCCACTGATGTTACATATATTCCATCAACAAAAGATTGTCATGAAAATCATCTTTATTTGTTAACTATAATAAGTCATAAAACAAAAGAAATTGTTGGATGAAAATTATCGAAAAATAACGATTTAGAATTAGTCTAGATTCTTTTGAATCTATTGTGAATAAACAAAAAAACATCATAATTCATTCAGATCATGGTTCTGCTGATTATTTAAAATATTTTAAGAATATGCTATTAAAAAATAATTGAATTCAATCAATGTCTATGGCAGGAAATTCTCTCGATAATCACGTTATTGAATTTTGATTTAGTATTTTAAAAACCGAACTTATCTACAAATTAAATATTTCGGAATTAAATTTTTGTGAGCTAGAAAATTATATTTCTGAGTTTATTGATTATTATAACAAGGGAAGAATTCAAGAGAAATTAAATTGAATAACTCCAAACCAGTATAGATTAAATTTATAAATAAAAACATGAAATTTGAATTATTGTCCAAATTTCACGTCCATGTTTAATAACTAAGGTATTTTATTTTTTGAACTATTAGTGATTTTTAACACTATCTAAATAAACATATGATCCATAAGTTTGAATGAAATCTAAAAACAATGTCTTGTCATATTTATTTACTATTTTTATCTTCATTGCTTTATCACCATCATTATTTGAATGGCTATATAAAATTATATTGTCTAATCTTGCATTATTATTTGTTTCAACAGTTGATATTAATTTATCATTGATATACAAATCAAAAGAAGAGTTACCATTATTTTTTTGACCAACTATATCAAACCCACTTCCAAACAAATAAAACTCAACTACATCATTCTTACTTGTTGATTTTAAACTTTCTCCCCCAAAGTAAGATATGTTAGTTTTTGGATCATTAGTAGCTTTTTGTCAGTTTCCACTTAATGACATTAATGAATCATTGAATGAGTAAGTTTTATTAATTTTTAATCTATTTGTATCATAAACTGAAATTGCATCTAGTGATATACCATTTTGAGAAGTTGAACCATTAGTGTTGTAAAGCTTAATATTTACGTTTTTAACTTCATATATTTTATCTAAAGTGAATATTCCTTTACCATACATATAACTTGATTTGAAGAAATTATCATATTTACCATCAATTAAAACATTATTATCTTGATCAGTAATTTTAATCATTTCAGGTCTAACTCATCATCAATTATTAGATCTATGATCAAATTCAATTGTTCTTATTTTTGTAGGCTTATTAAAATCAATGCTAAAGTCAATTGATTCTCCATTTCTTAAATCAAGTTTTTCATAAATACTATTGTCTTTTTTAGAGACTAAGCTATCAAAATTATTAGCACCTTTTAATTTATATGTGTAGTTTATTTCACCATTTTCTTCTTCTTTTTTAATTGGTTCATATTTTCTTGATGTTTGTAATCCAAACATTGATGTTTGAAAATTATTGTAGTTTAATTTTCTACCTTGGTATTTATATTTATCATCTTTTAAAAATTCAGTTGGATTATGACTTAATTGATTAGCCCATGGTACAACAGCATTATCAAAAACATCAATTGGATTTTGTGTGTCATTATCAATAATGGCTCTAAAATCAACTTTTGAATTTTTGCTTAATTCAGTATGAGTATAAATTTCAAAAGTTGTTAATTGATCTTTATTTAATCTTATTGTTTTTGTATCAGTTCAATTACTTGTATTTGAAGTTGATTTTCATCATATATCACTTGAAATTGAACTGTTAACAATAAAAGTATCCATAAATCAATTTCCATTTCTTGTCTTTATTTGAAATTTATAATCTCCAGTTTTTGGAGCAATAAATGAAAAGCTAATTTTATATCTATGTCAATTTTCTTTATCAGTTCTTGTAGATAAAGGACCTTTTCTTGGATCACTAGTTTTAGATTGAACAAAGTTTGCAGGATCTTTTAAATACGGGTAGTCCTCTGTAATTTTACCAGTGTTATATCCTTTAGGATAATTGTCTTTATAAAGGGTTATAACAGGTTGATTTGTAACTTGTCTAACTTTTATTTTTCATCTAAGTTGATGAACATAATTACTTGGCATATTAGGATATTTAACTTTAATTCCAACATCAAATTCATCTATTTTATCAATAGATTTTTGGTTTGGTGTATAAATAAGTTTTTTATTATTATTTGGATCAAGTTTTAAAGAACCACCTAATTTTGATTGTGAATCAAAAATTAGTTCTGAAAAATTAAAATTAAGATTAGGAGAAATAATTCCTTTTTCAAAATCAAAGGTATATGGTTTTCCAGCTGGGATTTCAAATGCAGGTTGCATATCATTTGTATAAGTTAAAGTATTGTCATATGAATTAAATAAATATGGACCAGCAGCATATATATTAGCAACAAAATCTTGAGTATTTAAATTACTTAATGAATCAATTTTCTTTTTTTGTTGAGCATTAGCTGCTTTATATGAAGAAGGTCAATTATCATTTCATATTTTATGAAAGTTTGCAAATGCTGGATAAAAATTTATTCCAAAATAATTTGATAATTCAACAATAGTATCAAGACCACTTGTATCTGTTGAGTTTCTCATGTCTCATCTTACATAATCAGCATAATTATGAGAACCCAATGTATTTAGTAATATATTTTGAATTTCATATTCACTATTGTTAAAGTCATTGTAATTATTTTTTCTTTCAAAATTCTCATTTATATCCAAAATAGTACTATACATATTTTGCATTCCAGTTCAATGACCTATTCCTGAAAACTCAGAAGCTGGATTATATATATCCCTTCATCTTCCAGTATCTGATATTAAAGATAAATTAAACATTGTAACTTCATTTGTTTTACCATGAGATATTTTGTTAAACAAAGCTGCATTCTGTTGAAAGTTATGATTGATTTCGTGAAACACACCTCAATTATTATTTATTGTTCAATCTTTAACCCCTCTTAAAAAACTTGATCTTGCTCAATCAAGAGGTGCATATAATGCATTTCCTCCACCTCAGGCACCAGCACCACCTCATATGTCATCGTTAAATTCAAAATCAATTTTAGTTACACTATTATCAAGATCTCTACCTGCAAAATACTCACTTAAAAATAAAAAGTCATTTCACTTTTCCATGATGTGTTTTGGATAAACAATTTTACTAACATCAAGGTAAGCAAACTTATTTTTTCCAGTAGAAGAAATATTCATTGAACCATAACTAAAATCTATAGACATAGAAGGAGCTGTCATTTTTCCATTAGTCACATTTTGAACATCTTTATTTCATTCCTGTTCAGTTGTATAACCATGATAATAAGAAAGTGTTTTTATTCCGCCAGAAACATTAAAATCAAAATTTTCAAAGGATTCATATACATCATTATAAGAAGTAGTTTTAAGTCCACTTCTTACAAAAATTGAAACTGTACCACCAAATGGGGAACCAAATTTAAATTGTTTATTATTAGTCTCTAAATCTTTTACAGATACATTAAATGTTGTTTTAACAAAAGGGTATCTATTAGAAATTCCTCCAGAATCTGAGTCTGCATTTTTGTTATCATAAAAACTTGAATTAATTACAATTTGAAAATTATTAATATTATTTCTTTTAATAGATTGGAATGTTTGTTCAGTAAAAGTTAAAGTTAAAACTTCACCTGGAGGAGCATAAAGTCCAAGTGATGTTGGTCCACTAATTGATGAAGGAATTGAATAAAAAACATCAATAGCTTTTTCTGTATCACTAATTTGTTGTTCAAATCAAACATCAGCTGCTGGGTGCTTTTTTAGACGGTTATTTTTTATTTCTTCCAATATAAATCTTGAATCTGAAAACTTTAAATATTGTTTAACACCTTTATTGTCAGTTACAGTCATTTCTGAATGATCATCATTATAAACTAATTGTGCAGCATTAATTTCAACACCATTAATAGTTTGAAATTTATTTTGTTTTTGAGGTCCAGTTCCATCTGGATCAACTTCATAATTATAATTTCATGAAGGTCATTTAAATTGGTTATTATACTTTTTAGTTATTGGAGTTTCATAAATATTTTTATTTGGTGTTCTTGTTACATTTTCATTCTTTATCTCTCTATTGAAATAATATGGTTTATCAACATTTTCAACATATGAATAATTTTTATTACCATCAGAATTAATTATTGGTTCTGGAGCAATTCTATTAATAATTTCAGGACCTGATATAAAAGCAATTGCAACAGTTGAAAATGAAGATAATAAAGTAATAGCACCAATTGCTGAGTAAATTAATCGTTTCTTTTTTTGTTTTTTCATATTTAAATAACCTTCAACAAAGTTTAATGTTTATTATATATCAAAATCACAATGAGTTTTTGTATTAGGATAATTTTATTAAAAAATTTATTAGATATATGTATTAATAAAAGTTTTACTTTCTAAAAATTAATTTATTATGATAATTAACAAATTCGTTTTCAAAAGGCATTTTACTTGAAAGAACTGTATAACATTTTTCATACTGTTTAAAATATAAACTTGTATCAATTTCACTTAACCATTTTGATACAACAACTTTTCATTCATTGTTAAAAGTAAATAATCCAGAGTCAAAAAGTTTGTGATGGTTTTTACACATTACAATTCCATTATTTTCATCATAAGCTTCATCCTCTTTACAAGCAGAATATGGTTTAATATGACAAGCATCTAAAACAACATAATTATCAGCACAGCAAATACAACACTTTAGATCCCTGTCTAAAACTAACTTTCTAAAACGATGCTGAAATTTTCTCACTTTAACTTCTGTCATCATTTCCCTGCTTAGCATCATATCTTGAATATCTAAATCAAAATTAAAGTCATATTGACCAAGTTCACTTTCATTTAAATAACTATATCAAGGAATACATTTTTTAATAATTTCACAACATCTAGAGATAAGATATTTCTTATCTTCTTGTCAATTATTTATCTCTACATTAAAACGAATATGATTAGCATCTAATTTATCAACACATTGATGGTTAGACATTGCTTTAAATGGTGATTGTTTAATAATTGATAACACACTTTTATAAACTTCTAATTTTTCACTATAGATACTATTATTTAAACCAAGGTTAAATTCCCAATTAAATTTACTTTTCTGATATTTTAAAATTGTGAATAGAAAAAGATCATTAGTTATTAGATCATAAAATCTTTTTACTATTTTTATGTTGGATATATTAATTTCAATATTAAATATGTTTTCAAAATTATGTGATTGAAGAATAGCTAGAATTAAAAAAGGTTTATATGGATAAAAAATACCTTTTGATTTTCTTATGTTGTTTATCTCATTAAAGATTACAGCATCCTCTTGAGCAAAATTCCCATATGTTAATGGAGCATTAGAATTTAAAACTTCATTACAAAACTTATCAATACTAACTTTTTCTTTCATAACAAATTTATTTTACCAACTATAGTTGGTATTGTTAAATTAAAATTTAATGAAAAAAGAATGCTAGTAAGCATTCATAATTCAAATAGTAAATTAATATTCAATATAAATTTTTGGTTTTCTAAATACATAGTATGTACTATAACAAAATACAAGTAAACCACTTATTAAAATAATAATTAATGGTGAGTATATATAAACATTCATATTGTGTGTAGCTTTAGCTATTTCACTTGCAATAAACAATCCTGGGATTCCAATTATAGTCCCATACATAATTGAAGATATAATTGATCTAATTGGTTTTCCTGTTGATTGGAAATATAACATTCCACTAATTGTGAATGAGAATAATAATAGTTGCCCCATAATTACTCTTAATAATACTAATGCATCATTATAGTTGCTATGTCCTGGGAGGATATCAAACAATCATAAGAATTGATTTTGTAATATGAATGAAACTAGAATAAAAAATATAAAAGCATAAACAAAAGCCATTACCATTGATATCAAATAAGCCTTCTGTACTTTCTGATCTTCATTTTTTACATAGTTATAAGTAATTACTGTTCTAGCGCCTCTTATTACTCCAATAATGGCTGAGAAAAATAAATTATAAATTGGATTTACAGCACCAAGAATAGTTAAATAATAAGTTTGTTCTTTACCAGTAATTGGTTGAGTTATTTGGCCATAGATTGATTGCTGAACAAGTGAATATATTGCTGTTGAAGCGTTTCTAAAGAAACTTGCTATTCCTATAGCAAAAATATATAAGATGATCTTATAATCAAATCTGAACTCTTTAATCTTTAAATGTTTAAATTCTAATAAAGTTAACTTCTTATGGTTTTGTCATCAAATAAATGATACAAAAATTCCAACACCTATAATTCAACTAATTACTGTTGCAATAGCTGCTGCATTAATTCCTAATGTTGTTAAATAAAGTAATGCAAAATCTAGTGCAATATTTAAAATATTGGAAATTAAAATAAATACAGTTGGTATAGCGTTTTTTCCTTCGCTGTTTAATAAAGAAATAAATAACATAATGTAATTATTAAAGATATTAAAACCAATAATAATTAATGAATATTGAATGGCTCAATTAATTGAAAGATTTCTTGTATAATCTAAAAAATTTTGCAACTTAGTAATCTCATCCCTTTTTCATTGACTAATAAATTGTGGTGTAATTAATTTTTTAGCACTTGTATTATTTGCTTGAATTGGAATTAATATAAATGTTAATCCAATTAAAATTGCTGAAGTAATTAACGAAGTTACTAATGTATTATAAAAACCATTACTTCAAGTTAATGTGGCTTTTTTATAATCTTTTTTTCCAAGATATTTAGAATAAGTAATTGAAGTTCCAAGACCTAATAATAAAGATATTGATGTACAAATCAAAGTTAAGGGAGATGATAAAGAAATTGATGTTCTTACAATACTTGAAACAGATAAACTGGGCACAGACTCCATTTTATTTGCATGTGTAGCTAATAAGTTTTTAATCTCATTAAATTGATTAGCTCCAAATACATTCTCTTGGCTAAAATTATGATTAAGCGGTATTATTCTTACCATTAAAATTTGATCAACAAAAACATAAATTCCTGTGGCAATTGAAACTATTATTGCTAATGTTACTATCTTAAACAGACTTTTAAATATTGAAGTATCTTCAAATAACTTTACAGCACTATTAATTTTGGATGATTCATCACTGAATTTATTGTTTTCATTGTTGTCTTTAATCATAATTAACTCTTAGCTTTTGGTTCTTTTGGAAGACCTGGCATTAAATAAATGTGTGACGTTATTATAATAACAAATTTTGCACAATGGTTAATTTTTACATCAGTTACATTGATATTAAAGTTTGTTGGTCTATTTAGTTTTTTAGGGTCATCTGATAAAGAGCTAAAAGTTTTAGAAATACAAACATAATAACCTTTACATTGATCTTCAACTTCATTAATTATCTTGTCAGCTTCTAAAGAATAATTAACACCATTTGCTCCATAAACATTTGTTGCTATTTGATTAACCTTTGTTTTAATGTCACTATCAAGTTGATAAGTAAAATTAATTTCTTTGTTATCTTTAATATTGCTTTCAACAAAATCTACAAGATGTTGATTTTTACTTGGGCCATCTTGTCACATTGTAGAAACTGCAAAGTTAATATTAAATTTTTCACAATTATATTTAAATTCTTCAATTTCTTTTTCTGTATCAATGTTGTGTTTATTTAAAATAACAACGTAGTTTAAGTTAAACCCTTTAATTGTTTCAATATGTTTTAACAAGTTATCAAAACCAATTTCAATACCACTTAAACTTTCTTTATCTAAATCTTCGATTTTAATACCAGCATGATATTTAAGAGATTTTAAAGTAACAGTTACAACGACTAATGATGGAACGACATCCATCTTTCTACACTTAATATTTAAGAATTTTTCAGCACCAAGGTCTGCACCAAAACCAGCTTCTGTAAAAACATAATCACTAACCTTAAGTCCAGTTTCTGTTGCTATTATACTATTACATCCATGTGCAATGTTTGCAAAAGGACCACCATGAATAATAATAGGTGAGTTGTATTTTGAAAAGGCTATATTTGGTTTAATAGCATTCTTTAATATCAACATTATAGAATCAGTTATTCTAAGATCTTTAATGTATATTGGTTTGTTTTTTGTAGAGTAGGCTACAATTGTGTTTTCAATTGTTTTTTTAAAGTCATCATAATCATTAGCTAAACAAAAAGCAGCCATTAATCTAGATGCAGCTGTAATTGCAAAACTTGCATTTTGTTTATTATCTTTGTTTATTGAATAGTTAATTGATCTAAGCGATCTATCATTAATATCAATACATCTATCTCACAATATTTTTGATTTATCTATATCCAAATCAGAATTAAAATATATTTCATTTTCAATTATTGAATAAATTAGATTGTTTGCAGTTTCTATTGAATAAAAATCACCTGTAAATCCAGTATTTATTTCCTCGCTATTTAATATTGAACATTCACCACTTCCTGTTGCGCCGCCTTTAATACCAAAAAAAGGACCAATCGAAGGTTGTCTTAATACTGCAATAGAACTTTTATTTGCATAATCAAAGCAATCATTTAATCCAATTAAAGTTGTGCTTTTTCCTTCCCCTGTAGGTGTAGGATTAATTGATGTAACTAAAATTAATTTTCCACTTCTTTTTTTATCTTTTAAGTTATCTGTTTGAACTTTGTAAAATTCTCCATATTGTTTTAGATCTTCTGCTTTAAAAAATTTATTTAATTTGTCCATAAACTACTCTTTTAAAAAACACATTTAATTAATTTTAAATCTCATTTTAATTAATTAACCAAAAATATTACTGTCAAAGATAATATCAATAAAAAATTAGCTACTATTAAATAGATAATTTCCTAAATGACATGTGAAGTGCAACACTTTAATTTTGCATTAAACTTTCGACTATGAAATATAAGTTGAGAGTTTTTTTATTTTAAATATTTTGACAATACATTTGATACGCAGATTTGTAGTTAAATATTTTTCTTGGGATGTTGTTATTTTTCACTCCAGATTTTTTATTTTATCTTCACTTACTAAACTGAAGTCAGTTCCCTTTTTATATAATCTTCTAATAAGGCCATTTACGTTTTCATTTGATCCTCTTTGGAATGAAGAATAAGGTTGGCAATAATAAACTTTAAAGTTAAATTGTTTTGCTGTTATACCTAAACATGGACATTAAAATTGGACTCAGATCAATATTTTCTATATTTTTAATATTACCTTTAATTATATTTGCTAAAATATCTCCTCTATTTTTTATTCCAAGTAGAACAACATTTTTAATATCATGATTTTTTCTATAATTTCAAAACTAATTCTTTTAATGGATCTTTCTATTCCTTGCTTATTCAATAGCACCTTCATAACTACTCCTTTAATATAAATAAAAATTTGAACACTTTTAAAAGAGTCTAAAAAATGCTATAAGCAATATAAAAAAACGTTTAATCCCCTTGTTTGTTTCTCTGAACAAACTTAAAAGGATTTTTATTCTAGAAATAATGTATATGCATTTGTCTAAAATAACTAATTAAAAAAATAAAAATTATTAATATTTAAGTTATACATGTTTTCATTAATGTTAATAGTTTTATGAACATTTTAATAATACCATCAACAAAATCACTTGTAAGTGACAAAAAACATTATCAAAATATTATATTAATAACCAATATATATAATAGTGATATTATATATTTATATATTTTAAAGGTAATTATGAATAACAAATTTATTAAATTAACAAACAGAAACTATTTAGACCTCCAAAAATCAATTGAAAAAATCAATCCAGAATATTATACTTCAGCTCAATATTTACTATTGTGAAAAACTTATGGAGCTTCAATTTATTTCAATGAAACAATAGATGCAATTTATTTATATGCAAAATATGAAAACAGCAAAATTGAAATAAGAGTGGATGATTTTGATAAAGATAGTGATTTTATTATTTTAAAACCAATAACTAGAAATGAAGAAAATTCTTACCAGTATCTTAAAAGAGCAATTGAACTTGTAAAAGATGAAATAGCATCAAGAAATAACATATATATAGGAAGACTTTGAAAACACGATTTAAAGTGATTTGAAAACTATGAAGTCATTAGAGAAATAGAATCAAGTTACATATATACAAAAGATCAATTAACTTACTTCGCAGGTAAGAAAATGCAAAAGAAAAGAAATTTATACAATTTCTATAACAACCATTATTCTAATGAAACTAAATTAATAAAATATGAACCAAAATACATTAATGATGTTTTAGAGTATTGTAAAACTCACATGACAAGGAATGGACAACCTTTTAGAGAGCATGAATATAATTGAATAAAAGAATTATTATTAGATTCAAGATTAAGACTTTATGGTTCAATTATGTATTACCAAGATAAAATGGTTGGGGTAACAGTTGGTTGCATCCATAACAATATATATGAAATTTTTGTTGAAAAAGCGGATAAAAATCTAAAAGGAAGTTATCAATATTTATTAAGTGAAAACTTAAAACTTTATAGATTTGATGGAGTTGAATTCATTGATAGACAAGACTCTGAAAGTGAAGTTGGTCTAATCCAATCAAAAAGAAGCTACAAACCAATTAAAATAATAAAAACGTATATCATAAGGATAAAAAAATAATGGAATATAAAATTAAGCAACTTGATGAAGTAAATATAGAAGAAGCGAAAAAGCTTTATAAAGAAGCTTTTAATGATTCAGATGAATTCATTAACTACTACTTTTCAAGTTATAGTAAAAATAATTTATATTATTTTTGATTAGATCAAAATGACAAGATAGTGATGATGGCTTGTCTAAATAAAAAAAGAATATATTATAGTGGTGAAAAAATTTCTGCTGGTTTTATTGTAGCAGTTGCTGTTAATAAGGAAATGAGAGGTAAAAAAATACTAACAAACAATTTCCAAAAATGACTTGATGATATATCTTTGATGGCAGATTATATTTTTATTCAAGCATACAATTGGGATGTTTATAAAAAGTATGATTTTCATCCATGTTGTATTAAGCGCAAATATCAATTAAGAAAAGATCAAATTCTCAAACCAGTTGAATATAAATCATGTAAAGAAGTTGATATTGAATTGATAAATGAAATTTATAATCAGTTCTTAAAAATTAATAGGATTAAAAATTACACATATAGAACAACAAAAGAAAGTATTTTGTATTACAAAATGCTTTTATCAACTGGAGAAAAAATATATCACTCTAAAAAATCATATATAGTTGTTTCAAATGATACAATTGTAGATTTTGCTTTTACTGATTTAAGAGACTTTATTCAATTGTTATCAAACTTTGAAGATAATCTATTTATATATTCATATATTCTTTTAGATAAGAGGTTTTTTAAAGACTTATCAGAGAAAAAAATTGACGCTAAAATTTATAAGATAAGAGATTTTGATTTATTGTTTAATGAGACATTTTAATTTTGAAGGGGAGATAAAAGTATGGAAAGAAACTCAATTGAAGGAATAGTATATCATTATAAGAAAGCTGAAATTAATAAACCAAAGGGAATAATTGTTTTTGTTCATGGTTTTGCAACTACATCAAATTACCATTTAAACTTTGCTAATGATATTAAAGAATATGACTATTATGCAATCGAATTACCAGGACATGGATATAGCAAGATTGAAACTAAAAAAGTATTATCACCTTATAATCTAGCGATGAAGGTTATAAGATGAATTGAATTGTTAAACCTAGATGATATTTATCTTATAGGTCATTCAATGGGTGGAGGAATAGTTAATATAGTTGCATCTAAAATTCCAGAAAGAATATCAAAGGTTGTAGCTGTTACTCCAATGAATAGTTCATTCAGTTTAAAGCTAAAAAACATTTATAAGTTTGTACCAAAAACATTAAAAGCAACATGAAAAATGGAAAAAATAATTTTAAAAGAACCAGAAAGATTTTACCCAAACAAACTTAATGATGAAGGAATTATTAAAGAACTTAATTATCAAAAAGAAAATAGAGCAAATTTTAAATTATTAAGAAAAAACATGGCATCATTAAATAACTTAAAAATACTAAAAGATTGTGAAGAAAATAATTTTCTAAAGACTTTAGTACTTTTAGGAAAATATGATCAAATAATATATTGGAAAACTGCTCATAAAAGATTTTCAGAATTAAAAAACTATGAACTTTATGTATTTGAAAATTCAGCTCATTTACCTTTCTGAGAAGAGTTTGAACTTTATAAACAAAAAGTTTTAGAATTCATCGAAAGAGAGTAAAACTACCTTGGATAAAAAAGAAATCTTATGTCTTTATGATGCTAATAAAAAATATTTAAACAAACAAATATACAGACATAATGTCAAAGATCAAAAGCCTGGAAAAGAATATCATTTAGTAGTTAATATTTTTTGTGTTGATAAAGGCACAAAAAAGATCTTACTTACTAAAAGAGATATTAATAAAGAATATGGTAACACTTGAGAGTGTACTGCTGGAAAATGTATTGAATTTGAAAATACATTAGATGCAGCAATAAGGGAGTTATTAGAAGAAACAGGATTAACTTGTAATAAAGATGAATTGAATCTTATTAACACATTTATCTTTGGCAAATACATTGTCGATACATATATATGTTCATTAAAATTCAATCTTAATGATGTAATTCTTCAAGAAGGTGAAACGATTGATAAAATAATGGTTGATTATGAAGATTTAGTTCAAATGGCAAAAGATAACAAGTTTTGTTATTCTATTCAAAGAAGAATTGGTTTTTATTTGAAGGAGATAAAAGAATTTATAAATAAAATTTAGGAGCAAAAAATTATGTTAAGAGCAACATCTGCAAATTGTACATACCATTACCAAAAAGCCAAAAATATTTCTAAAGGAAATATTTTATTTATTCATGGATATGCTACAACATCAAAATATCATCGAGAAGTAGCAGCTGAATTTAGTGATTATAACTACTATGCAATTGAACTACCAGGACATGGATTTACAGAAGTAAAACAAAATGTAAAATTCTCGCCTATTAATATAGCAATGCAAGTAGTTGATTGAATCCATTCAATGAACCTTGACGAAATAATCTTAATAGGACATTCAATGGGTGGAGGGATTGCTGAAATGATTAATGTTTATATTCCTCAAAAAATAAGCAAAATGATCTTAGTCTGTCCAATGAATAGTTCAATAGATATAATGAGTGTATTAAAAAAGAAAAGACTTTCATTTAATAATGTTAAAGATTTATCTGAATGACAAAAAATGATATTTAAACACCCAGAAAAATTCCAAACAAACAATAATGAAAGTGAAGAAAAATTAAAAACTGAATTAGACTACCAAAACAATAATAAAGAAAACTTTAAAGTTCTAAAGAAAAATATTTACTCATTAAAAAACTTAAAAGATCTTAAGTTTGCTGAAAGAAAAAATGACAAACCAACATTATTAATTGCAAGCGAATTTGATCAAGTTATAAAAATTAAAAACTTAATGAAAGTTTTTTCAAAAAAGGATAATATAACTATTTCAACATTTAAAGAATCTGGTCATATTCCCTTTCTAGAAGAAAAAGAATTATATGTAAAAACAGTAAAAGATTTTATTGAAAATAAAAAATAATATTTAATTTTTTTAATATGCTCAATTGAGATGCGAAGTGCAACACTCAAAAAAAGTGTGCACTTCATTTATTTTGTTTGTAAGTGTTCACCAATAAAAAGATAATAAGTATTAGAAGTACCTATGAACACTTATAAACATTTAACAAAGGAAGAAAGACACTTAATTTATTTACTTTGAAATAAAGAAAAATATTTAATGAATAAAATATCAAAAATCTTAAATAAAAATAAATCAACAATATCTAGGTAAACTAGGACATCAAAATGGGACACTCCAGAAAAAAGGAGTGTTTTTTAATGAGTAAACAATTAAGTAAAAATGAATGACTATATTATTTTGATTTGT
>CASDXH010000021.1 GCA_949285105.1 uncultured Mycoplasma sp.
TCTTATATGGCAAAATAAACCCAAATTGTTCATTATTCTACCAACTTGTCTATAAGAAATAGAAATTTTATATTTTTTGTGCAAAATAATAGATATGGGCTTTCTACCATATCTTTTTTTGTGCTTATAAAATATTTCTTCTATTAGTTTTTCAATAATTATTCGTTGATCTGTTTTTTGTCTTTTTATCATCTCAAAACCATTTCTTATCCTACAAATATGGCTTTTTGATAAATTAACAAAATAAGAAATTTTTCTCGATGAGAGTTTAATTTCTTTAATTAATTTGTCAATAATCTTTCTATCTTTTTCTTTTTCACTTTCATTTATTATTCATCATTATTGTATTTAAAAGTTTTGTATTTATTCACAAAAATACTTTTTATGTTGTGGTTCCATTTACCTCTTCTTTTTGTATATTCGTGCACAAATTTGTAATAATCTTTTTCATACAAATCAAAATAATATAGTCATTCATTTTTACTTAATTGTTTACTCATTAAAAAACACCCCTTTTTTCTGGAGTGTCCCATTTTGATGTCCTAGTTTAAGGTATATATGTTCTTAATTTTATTTTTGATGCTAAAGCTGATTCATTAAATAAAAAGGTTTCAGCACAAATTGATTTTGCTCCAAATTACACTTTAGAATTAAAAACTATGTTAATAGAATGCATACAAGTAATCTTGTTTATAAAGAAGTTTTAAGTTCTTTTTATAAAATAAATATTCATGCAGTTAAATTTAATTTAACAGCTTTTGTAAATCATAATGATGTTGTAAGAAAATATCAATATTTAAGTAAAAATGATTACCAAATAAAAGTTGATCTAACTGAATTTAAAGGACAGTTTATTTTACTAAACTAACATGTAAAAATAAAACTCATATTATAAATACTATGAGCCTTTTTATTGTCCTTAATAAGAATTTTTACTTTCTTAAATATTCATATATTTTAAATTCTTCTTTTTCTTGAACATTGCTAATATAGAAACTAGAGTAATTAAAGTCATTCATAAATGTATCACAATTGTAAGAATTCGGTAACCTTGATACTAATAATTTATCAGCATGATTATTGAATAATAAATATATTTGTTTACCACCTATTACAAAAACGTCTTGGTTGTTGTATCTTTTTAAGAGTTCATTAACATCATTATATATTTCAACAGAACTATCTTCTACTTTGTAATTTTTATTTCTTGTGATGATTATATTTTTCCGATTTTTTAATGGTTTGCCAATTGACTCAAATGTTTTTCTTCCCATTATGATAGGATGGTTTAAAGTTGTTTTTTTAAAGAATTCTAAATCTTCTTTTATATGTCATGGAATTGAATTATTTATCCCAATTCCTGTATCTTTATCTTCACATCAAATTAAAGTTATCATACTAGATTTTTATATTGAATATTTTAGCAAGTTCTCTAGCAACACCATCATGATCATTATCAAACTCAGTGATTTTATTTGCTGGAACTTTTACAACAGATGAACCGTTTTTCATAGCGTAACCATTTTCAATTTTTTGAATCATTTCAATATCATTTTCACCATCACCAAAAGCAATACAATTTCTTAATGGGATAGCATAATAACTTGAAAGAAATTTGATTGCTGTTCCTTTGTTTCCAAATATTGAATTAATTTCTAAAACAGAACCATCAGAATAATCTTTAATAGATCAGTTTCTAACAAGTAATGTACCTGTTAAACCTTTAACTTTAAATGTGTAATCATCTATGTTTGGAACATCTTTAACCCACATTAATATTGAGTTAATATCACGTTGGATTATACTAATGTCATTAAATGTTGTATAAAAAACTGGTTCATTTGGATTGATGTGGAATTTCTTTAAAAACTCTTTATGAACTTTATGATCTTTTACATCTGATAATACATATGTACCATCAATGTTTTCAATTAATACACATCCAAGTTTTGATTTAAGTTCTTCATATTTAAAAATTTCATGAATAAGCTCTCTACCAAATGTTAAGTTAATTGGTAAAAATGTATTGTCAGATGGATTTGTAATAATAGAACCATTAAGATTTGCTATCACAGTTTTTAATCCTAATTTCTCATATATATGATATGAACTTCTTAATGGTCTACCAGTAGCAATACAAAAGATATGACCTTTTTTAATGATCTTTTTTATAACATTAACTGTGTAATCACTAATGGTTTCATCACTTCTTAAAAGTGTACCATCAAGGTCTGTTACAATTAATTTTTTTTCTTTGTTTTTCATTTTTTACTCACTATCCAATCCAAGTAATTTATGGATTTGTTTTATTTTTTTATTTGCTATTTCTTTACACTTATTACCATTTACTTTTAATTCATTATCAATTTCTTTATCGTTTACTATTTTATTATAGTTATTTTGGATTACTTCTAGTTTAGAGCAAACTATATCAGCTAAGTTCTTTTTGAATTCAGCGTAATTTTTTCCTTCATATTTTTTTACAATTGATTCAATACTGTTATCAGTTAAAGCTGAATATATAGTTAATAAGTTTGTAACTCCTGGTTGATTATCTCAATCATAATTAACTTTGTTTAAAGAGTCAGTTTTTGCGGACATAATTTTCTTTCTAATTGAATCTAATGGTTCTAATAAAAATATAGTTCCTTTTGTATTTTCATTTGATTTACTCATTTTTATTTCTGGATTTTGTAAGTCCATAATTTTGTTTCCATTTTCTTTAGTAAAGAAATTTGGGACTTTAAAAAAACCTTCTTTATATTTTTTATTAAATCTGATTGCTATATCTCTTGTTAACTCTAAATGTTGTTTTTGATCTTTACCAACAGGTACAATATCAGCATCATATAATAAAATATCTGCTGCCATTAAAGTTGGATAGTATAACAATCCCGCTGGAATGTTTTGAGTTTGATTACTTAGAGTCATCTTTTGTGATTTGTCTTTAAATTGAGTCATTCTATTTAATTCACCAAGGTATGTATGACAAATTAAAAGATATGATAAATGTGAATGTTCAATTACACTAGATTGATAAAAAACATAATTCTTTTTGAAATCCAAACCACAAGCTTTATACAAACAAGCTGTTGATCTTCTATTTTCTTTTAGAGTTTCTGGAGAAAAATTAACTGTTATTGAATGAAGATCTGCAATAAAAACAAATAGCTTATTTTCATTGCTTTGCATATCGACAAAGTTTTTTAAAGCACCAAGATAATTACCAAGAGTTAATGAATTTGTTGACTGAATTCCTGAAACAATAATTTTCATTTTGCAAACCTCTGTTGTTTTGTCATTATTTACATATTATTGTAAAATATTAATATTGTATATTATGAAAAATATAATTTTCTAGAGGTTATAGAATATGAAAAAACTATTTTATATTTCAGGGTGTAAAGCAAGTAATTATGCACTAGATTTCATTGAAAAAAATAACATTATTGTTGATAAATCAAATCTTACATATAAACCAATAACTGAAAAAGATTTACTAGATATGGAAGCTTTACTTCCTGGTGGAATGATTGAATTAGTTAACCCAAATTCTGAATATTTAAAAGATCTTGGGTATGACATTAGAACTCTTAATAAAAAAGAATTAATGTATGTGATTATAACTAATCCAATGATACTAAGTTATCCAATATTACTTGAAACAACAAACAATAAAAATCCAATTAAATTAGTAATTGGATTTAATCCTATTGAATGAAATATTTTTAAAGATGAACCAACAAGTGATAGATATTATAGTAATATCAATAAGTTTTATAAATTCAGTAAATGTTGTTTCTTTGATGAAACTAAAAATAGAAAAATATAAATCATGAATTATACTATTTTTATAAATGATGTATCTCAAAAAGCGTCATCTTTAAAAAAACAAGTTTCACACACATTAAGTGATTGAAACTATGTTGATGATGCAAACAATGCCGACTACATTTTTGTAATTGGCGGTGATGGTACTTTTTTAAAACATTTTGAAGATTTTAAAGATAAAAAAGTTGTAGCAATAAATGCTGGTAATTTGGGATATTATTCTTTTTTTAATAAAGGTAATCTTAAAACACTAAAGTCAAAGATATTAAATGATAAAAATTTTAATAATGTTTTAGTTTTAAAAATCTGTTTGGATGGTAATGAATACCGTTGTCTTAATGAAGTAATAATTCGTTGTGATAAAACTTTTGAATCAAGTGTTTATGTTAAAAATGTTTTTCTTGAAAAATTTAAGGGTTCTGGAATTTTAATATGTACACCAATGGGTTCAACAGCTCACAACAAAAATGCTCATGGTGCAATCATGTATAATGGATTGAATGCTATCCAAATACTAGAACTTGAACCTATTACTCAAAAAAGATACATGACACTAAAATCGCCATTAGTTATTCCATCAGATTTTAATGTTAATTTAAAAAGTAATGCTGAACTTGAAAACACAAAAATAATAATTGATGGTAAACCAATAAAAGTTAACTTTAAAGGCAACTTAAAAGTTTCAGTTATTAATTCTGATTTCCAACTTTTTAATCCATATGATCCAAAGATATATATAAAAAAACTTAGAGACTCATTTATTAGGGAGAAATAATATGAAAAAAACAAGTTTAATAATGTTGTACATCTTCACTTTTGGTATTGCTTATTTTGTAGTAAAAGCAAAAGCTAAAAAACATGCGATAACTGTAAATAATGAATTAACATTAAGTTATGATATTCCATTTAAGTTAGAAGACTTTTATAGTAGTGTTGGTGGGAAAGAAAATATAACTAATACTGAAGCTAATATCAACTCAATTAAAGTTTTTGTTAACGACATTGAAAAAGTAAATCAAGATAGCATTAAAAAACTTGGAGCAAAAGGATCAATGCTTTCTGAAAACTGTGTAACTTGCTTATTTGGAGATTATTCTAAAAAACTTGATGAAATTTTAAAAAACGAATTAGCTAAATAATATTAATACGAACTTACAACTGATGTTGTAAGTTTTTTTATATAAACAATTTATAAGCACTTAATTTTACAAATTGGTTATTTGAAGTTTTCTGTATCTTATTTATAATTTCTAACACACATATACAACTCATAAATTTTTAAAATTTTTTTTGATTCTTTTAAAAAAATCGGAAAACATATATTAAAATTTAGAATTTGTATTATAATGGTTGTAAGAAGGGCGATGGTAAATTTTATGAAAGGTGAATGCAAAGATATTGTAAAAACAGTTAATAGTTAAATAGTTATTTATAACTTTTTGATCAACAGACTCTTAGAGTTTGTTTGATAAGAAAGTGAATATACGGTATTGTCTCATTTTTTGTAGAAACTCATTCTTAGAAAAAGTTTAAAATAAATTTTGGGAGTTGAGTTATGTCAAAAAAACCAGAAAACAAAGACAAATTAAACAAATTCTACAAGTAATTTCTATAAGAATGTGTTAATTGGTGCATGAAGTTCGTTTGGAATAATTATTATCTTAGCTGGATTATCATCACTATATTTCTACAATATCTCTAATTCAAAATTAAAAATAGATAAAAAATCTAGACAAAGACATAATATCTTGAAATACACAAGTACAATGAACTTTAATAGACAAACAAAGAGGTTGGTATGAGTAAAAATATTGTTAAAAGAAAAAATAACAAAAGCTTTTTTAAGACAAGAAAAAATCTTTTCCTATTAACTGGTGCAACAGTTGTAGCAGCAGCACCAATTACATCATCTGTTGCAATCTCTACCAATGCTGCTTTAAATACGTTTAGAGGTGCATATAGTCTTGGTGATATGAGATTTGGTTCATATAATGAATTAATGAACTATGTAAACAATAATTCTAAAACAGTTAATGTTGAAGGTAACAACTCTAAATGAACTGTAACTTTAAATGGTGTTACTAGAACATATAATGATCCAAATGTTTTAAGACAATCTCTTTACAATGATTTCATAAAAACAAGAACAGTTAAAACTGATGTTGACTTAGCTGACTATGCTGGTACTGGTGGTGTTTTAGGTTTAACTAATCAAGATGTCTGAAAACATGTAAGTGATAATGTTAATCAATCAAACATTGTTTACCAAGGTGCTAATGATCAAACTTATTCTACTGAAGATGAAGCTTATAAATCATATTTCCAAACACAACAAGGATATACATTTAATGGAATTAATTTCTCAACTAAAGACTCTTTAAAAGGTTATTTAGAAAAAGAATATTTTCCAAATAAGCAAAACAACCAAAACACAGTTGTAATTACTTCTCCAAGTGGTAACTCATTACCAATTGATTTAACTAAACAAGGTGCTTATGATCAATTAAGTAACTTTATTACTGAGAATTCAGAATTAAGACTTAATTATAAATCAGATGATAATGGTGTTGTAGATATTACAAGAAATAATCTTAGTTCAACAATGGACCAAGTTAATATTAAGGATTTAAATTACCAACACATTCAATCAAATGAAGGTGAAAGTAGATATATTCTAGATAATAGTGATAGTGCCGATTTAATTGGTCCATATTTCTATAAAGGAATATTAGATATTCCATCATTTAAAAATAAACAAATGTGAAAGAAAGTTAATGGAGTTTCAAAATCAGTTTATGCTGAATCTAAAATTGATTCAACTATTAGTTCTTTCTTCACTTCGATTATTAACGATGATAACAACCTAAATAAAGTTCAAGCAGAAGATGGAAAAACGCATACATTATTATTTAGAACATTATTGACTACAACAGATAATAAATCTTATGATGAATGATTTTTAGATGAATTAAAATTATTAACTCCAGATTTAGCTGATGCTGTTATTAAAGCGAATGATGCTATGATGACAGGTAAGAAATATAATTCATTCTATAAGATTCCTGTACTTTATAGTTTCTTAATGCAAAGAGCTATTTCTTGAGGATTGGGTCAAGATGTAATTAATTTAATCGTTAATTACTTTACAAGCGTGTGTAACTTTATCCAAGATATTTTAGAGTTTGTATCTCTGTATAGTAAAGATCTACTATTAAGTAAAGACAAGCAACACACATTTGATATGGTTAAATTTTTACAAATTGGCAATCCAGAATATGATATTAATACTTCAACAACATATTTTTTAAATGAGCTAAAAGCAAACTATCCAAACTTAGTTGCAATGAGTTATGCTTATACTCAAGCTGAAAACAATATTTCACTAGCTGGTGGTTTAATTCCATTTGAATCAGTAAGTTTTGATTTCTTATGAGAATCAGGCGTTATTGATACAACTGAACTTTACTCAATTAAAAATGACTTAAAAGCTGTATACGATACTTTCTCTCAACTAGATATTAATGATATGATTAAAATCTATGTTGAAAACAATAAGAAAGTAGAAGTTAAAGATATTCAAAACCAACCTTTAAATACTTGATCTGATAAATTAAAAGAAATTAAAACACCAAGAACTAATCAGGATTTACAATTCTTACTAAGTGCAATCGGTACTAAAAACAATCAATATTTTTCTTTAGCTGAATCAGTATTAAGTACAGAAATTAGTTTATTTTTAGAAACCGGTACAATCGTAGCTGGTGGTTATTTAGATAGATTATCAAACTATCAATCTAACAAAACTATTATTCCTTTATTTATTAACCTTGTTAAGGGAAATGAAGGTAAAGTAAAAGCTTATAGAGTTTATCTTGCTTTCATGCTTGATATTAAAACTAATAGCAATGTCTTTAATGATGGTAAAACAGATATGTCTTCTGTTGAATTTGCAAGAAGACTATCCTACTTAATCACAATTGTATTTGGTACCTCTTTATTAGTTTCTTCATCAATCTCTAAATTGTACACTCCTGTAAAAGAAGCTACAGAAGTTTTCCAAGTATTTGAAAACCCTTTATTTGATTGAGTTGATGGATTTTCAGATTCAACAATTGGTGACAGTATTAGCATTAACATTGGTCAGTCTGTTCAAAGTGGTTCTTTACGTATATTCAATGGTGATATTGACTCAGTTCATAGTACTTATAGAAATCCATATGCACCATCAGTTCCTAGTACTGGTTCACCATCAATTCCATCTGATTTATTTGATTTTAGTATTCAATTAGATCCACTTACAGATGCTATATTTAATTCATCAGATAGTGATATTTATAGACTTATAAATGAAGGGTTAACAATGACTCCTATTGATAGAAGTCCAGTATCTTCTACAATAATTACTCCATTTGATCAAGCTGAAGTTATTCAAGCATCTAGCTTTAATGATGAAGTTGATTTAGTTTCAATTCACTCAAGTACTAATGGTGGAGGTACAGGTATTGTTGGCACTCCTCAAACAAATGTTGATTTTGAAAAAACTAAAAAATCTTGATGATCTGGATATACTAGTAAATTCCAAAAATTAAAAGAAGGTATAGCTACTGTTTTAAACTATGCTCTTGAAATATTCTCAACAACAATTAGTATTTTAGAACTTGCATTCTTCTTCTATGATTTATTTAAAGAAACTTACACTCAAAACTTCTACCAATATACAACAGTTGATGGAACAAGTTTCTATTGAAATGGTGGATTAACTGTTTCTAAATACTTTGGGTTTGTTACAAATGAAATTTCAAGCATTGATGATATGAAACTAATTGACCCAGTTCAAATTACACTTCCTCAAATTGAAGAATACTACTACTATAATGGATTAAAATACTACAATCCAGATGAGTTAAAAAGAAGAGTATTATTAAATTACATGAATGGCACTGATACTCCTACTAACACTAAATTTACAAAATATTATGCGTTATTAGGGAATGAAGATGCTACAGCTAAAACTAATGAAGAACTAATCAATAAAGTTATTAATAGTTTAGGCTTAACTAAAAATGATAATGGTTCATTTGATATAAGTAAGCTTAATAAGAATTCTCCCTACATTCAAACTCTTAGTGCTTCATATGATTATGGATATGTTATTCCTGAAGGTGACAACAATGTTACTTTAGTTCAAAACATATTAAACAACATTAGACCTGCAAACTTTGTTGCATTGCCAGAGCTAGGTCAAAACAATATTGCAACTGGTAAAGCTGGTGTAATTAGCCAATTACCAGGTAAATATTGAGATGGTTCTAAAGTTGTTGACAATAGTTCTATTGGAAATGTCATCGTTGATAACAGTGCAAACGATCTACAACCAGGAATTACAGATCTAATGATTTGAAGACAAGAAAATTTCAAAGAAGTAGATCACAATACTGCTAACCAAAATTCATTAACTGCTTTATATGCAAAATTTAAAACTATGTTTAGTGTGGCTAGTAAAGAATTATTGAACATTTCATTCTCAAATAGTAAATATAGTCAATTACCAAATGGTGTAAATATTAAAAATATTTATGAAGTAAGGGATGCTACAACAGGTAAGATCTTTTCATTCTATGATTTCAACTCTGCAACTAGCTTCTTAAATAAGAGTGCTAATTTCACTAAATATACAGATAATAGTGGTACAAGAATTTACTTTAAAGGAATGTACTTCAACAACAAAAATGAACTACTGTCTTGAGTTCATAAAAACATGGTTTCTTTAAGATAATCAACATTACTAAAAAAAGTTGTATTTTATGTTTTCCCTTTCTTCTTTTTATCAAAATAAAATATAGTTTATTTAATTAGTAATTTAGTTAATCAAAATGGAAATCTTTATCTAGTCTTGAATGTACTTTTTATTACTTATATAATGCAACTATTAATTTTAGTTTGTATTATGGCATTAAATGCTTATTTAAAGCTCTTTAAAAGATGTATAAAAAATATAATACTTTGATAATTTAACAGTTATAAGTGTTATATTCCCTAACTGACATATGAAGTGCAACACTTTATTGTTACATTAAACTCTTGACTTTAAAATATAAGTTGAGAGTTTTTTTGTTTTAAATATTTTCTTGGTACATTTGGTAAGCTGTTTTATAACCAAATATTTTTCTTGGCATGTTATTTACTTTTCATTCAAGTGTTTTTATTTTGTCTTCACTTACTAAACTAAAATCAGTTTCTTTTTTGTATCATCTTCTGACTATGCCATTTATGTTTTTGTTAGTACCTTTTTGGAATGAAAAATAAGGTTGACAATAATAGACTTTAAAGTTGAATTGCTTTGCTGTTATATCCATCATTTAAAACTCTAATCCATTATCAACAGTTATGCTCTTTATTGGTAATTTTTCACCTCTAATAATGGTGTACATTTTAGATGTCTTTCTTCTTTTGTTAAATGCTTATAAGTGTTCATAGGTACTCCTAATACTTATTATCTTTTTGATGGCAAGCACTTACAAACAAAATAAATGGAGTGTGCACTCTTTTTGAGTGTTGCACCTCACATGTCAATCGAGCACAAAATAGTTTTAAGTTTAATTTTTTAAAACTATTTGAAAATAAACAAGGTTAATATGAAATTCAAAAATAACAAACTAATATATTTTACAATTATCACTTTATCAAGTGTTGTATCATATGGTGTTATTATTGGTACTTTAAATTCATATATGCCGACTAATAGTTAGCTTTACCTTTTTCATTTAATAGTAAATCAATCTCTCTATTGATAAGTGATTGGATAAACTTATCATTTGAGTTTGTTTGAATAAATAATTTGTAATTAAATCCCCTATTATAGTTTTCAATATTAAGTGTGAAGTTACACTACTTTGAACATATGATATTTTTGCAATATGATTATCAATGGTAGATGAGTTAGTAACACTATTTTTAATAATATTATTTAAGACAAATAAAGTTATTGTTAGAGAAGATAAAAATAAAATTGGTACAAAGAAATAATCATTATTTTCTTTTTGCTTTTTTGTTTTTCAAATTTCTTTTTTTCATATTTTTAGATTATATCATTTAAGCTGAAAATAATCGTTGAAGGTGATGATTGGAATAAAAAAATAGTTAGATTAATATAACTATTAATTATTTATTTGTTCAATGTTTCTAGAGGCACTTCCTTTTGATTTCACCTCAACTCTATTTTCTCTTATTAAAATGATTTCAATTGGTTGCTTATTTGTAATATCATCTGATTCAAGTTTTTGTTTTATATCATAAGCTAGTGTTGTTAAACTTTCATCACTAATTGATTTTGGATCAATAATTACTCTTACTTGTTTTCCTGCTTTTATAGCATATGAATTTTTCACACCATCAAATGAATTACAAATATTTTCAATGGTGCTCATTTTTTGTAAGTATTCTTCATGAGAAATATATCTAGAACCAGGTCTTGATGCTGATATCTTATCAGCTATTTTTGTTATGCAAGAATAAATATTATCACAAGGTACTTTTTCATGATGCGATTCTATTGCATTGATAATATAATTTTCTAAATTATATTTTCTAGCTAATACTAATCCACTTTCAACATGATCATTGTTCATTTCAAAATCAGTTGCTTTTCCAATATCATGAAAAAAGGCAGCTTTTTTTGCTTTATAACTATCAACATTTAATTGCACCGCAATATTAGAAGCTAATATTGCACATTCAATTGCGTGACTTAAATTGTTTTGTGAGAATGATGTTCTAAAGTGTAATCTTCCAACATAAATATAAAGATCTTTATTAACATCAAATATTTGCAATTTATTTTCTAAAGCATCTCTTCCAATCTCATATAACCTATTATTCATATTTTCCATTTCAGAGGCATAATACTTTTCAATTCTACTAGGTTCTATGTTTTTATTTGAAATAAGCTTCTCTAATAAATTTTTAGCAACTTCTCTTCTAATTGGATTAAGACAAGAGATTGTAACCTCTGGTTCTTTTTCGATAATCAATTCAACACCTGTAATGTTTTCAAAACATTTTTTATTTCTTCCATCTTTACCAATTATTCTACCCTTGATGTTGTCTTCATCTAATTTGATAGTATAAGTTGTCTTACTTACAACAAGATCTTCTGCCATTCTTTCCATAGCATCAACAAGAATTTGTCTAGCTTTTTGTTCTAATTTGTTTTTATTTTCAGTTTCAAACTGATTTATCAGTTTGCTTCTTTCTATATTTAGTTCTTGCTTTAAATTTTTAAATATAAGTTCAGTTGCCTCTTTTTTAGATAAACCACTTATTTCAAATAATTGTTTGTTAAGTTTTTCGCTCTTATTTTTTAATTCAAAATTTAAAGCATTATATTTAGATAAAGAAATATCAAGTTTACTTTTTAGTTCTTTATTTGTTCTAACTAAGTTATCAAGTTCATTTTTCTTTTCGTATATATTTTGTATGTTGCTCTCATTATTATTTGTAACATTACTTTTACTTACAATTTTTGTTGATAAGTCTCTTTTTCTATTTTTTGATTTTCTCTTTAAAAAAACAAAAATAGAAAACACTCCCAAGAAAACTAATGCACAAGCAATAACAACAAGAAGAACAATATTTACTGTTGAGTTCATAATAGTTTCCTGTCCTTGTTATATTTAATTGCAAATAATTTGTATAATGTTTTAACCAATATAAATATTTTATATGATAAAAATTGTTTTTATAAATAATATATAATAAGTAAGTATGGTTTTTATTTGCTATAACATTATGTAAAAATTTATCAGTCTAATATTATTAAGGATGGAATTATGGAAAAAACTAGATTAGATGTTTATTTAGTTAATAACAAAAAAATTGAATCAAGAAATATTGCTTGCAAATTAATTGAAGAAGGCAAAGTAATGGTTAATAACATTATTGTTACTAAAAACAATTATGGTGTAAGTTTTGTAGATAAAGTTGAAATAATTGAAAATGAAAAGTATGTATCAAGAGGCGCTTATAAATTAATAAAAGGTATACAGGAATTTAATCCTGAATTTAAAGATAAAGTAGCATTAGATATAGGCTCATCAACTGGAGGTTTTAGTCAAGTTCTTTTAGAAAATGATGTAAGAAAAGTTTATTGTGTTGATGTTGGTACAGATCAACTTCATGAAAAAATAAGAAATAATAAGAAGGTTGTTGTATATGAACAAACAAACTTTAAAGATATTGCTCCAAGTTATTTTTATGAACCTATAGAGTTTATTTGTTGTGATGTTTCATTTATTTCAATAAGACACATTATCAAAAAAATAATTGAACTAAACTTCCATAATGTTGAGTGTATATTTTTATTAAAGCCTCAATTTGAAGTTGGGAAACAAGAAATTGATAGAACTGGTGGAGTTGTTAAAGATCAAAAATTACATGAGAAAATAATAAGCGAATTTAAAGAATTCTGCAATTCTAACAATATTGAATTTTTAGGAATATGTGAATCACCAATAACTGGAGCAAAACTTAATAATAAAGAATTTCTAGTTCATCTATTTATTAAATAGGATTGAGAAGTTACAAATGAAAAATTCATAAACATCTCTAATATTTTTTTACTACAATGCATTTGAAATGGGTTTTAAAGATGTTCCATCTGCATCTGAAGCAATAATGAATAATTTAAAAAATGATGTTATTTATTCAAAGTTTATTGAAAATATAGAATCCTCATTAAAAAAGAAAAAATTAAACTTACATAATGGTCTTGAGTTTACTTATAAATCAAACACTTATTCACACAAGCAAGATAAACCATTTGGTGAAATAATAACATTAAATGTTGTGTTAAAAAAAGTTTTGCTTTTGAAAATTCATTTTATTAACCTAGTGGTATTACTACAAATAGTAAGTTTAATGTTCGGGGAGAACTACAGGAATAACATTTGATTTCTGGAATTATTTTATCTGTAATTCTAGAAATTATGTCTTTGTCTAAATCACAATAAAACATTTGATATATTGTTTCCGAATGTCTCTTGTAGACATTCATTTTGAATATAAGAAAAGTATTTGATCTTCAATTCTAGAGATATTTCTTTCATGCTTTTTAACAATCTTTGGTTCAAATGTTGATAGTTGTTATCTTGGAACTTGAATATCAATTTTTCCATTATCGGTTGAGATTGTTTTCTTAGTTTTTCCTTTTCTATAATTGTTAGAAACATCTCTATAATTTTGATCGTGTTTTTGATACAAGTATTTCCTTATTTCTATATGTTCCATCAAAAATAATTTCATCATCATTATCCCAACAAAAATCACTAATCTTTCCATCAAATGTTAGCTGATTTTTTTGTTAGAATCAAGATCCATTACAAAAAGATTACTATCATATTTATTTTCATTTTTATTTGCTTCGCCAACAATGAAAGCTAAATGCGATTTTGTCCCATTTAACTTCATTTTAGAAATAAACTTATGTTTAAAAATATCATTTAAATTTACATTTTGTTTCATAGACTATAATATTACCCTAAGAAATTATAAA